>NZ_JBFACN010000017.1:0-196351 GCF_040640875.1 Streptomyces sp. NPDC021562 | reverse complement strand
AGCGACAGTATCCGAGCAGCTTTCTCAGGTCGCCTGACTTCTCCACCAGCCGGGGCCGCCTGTCACCGGCGCTGGTCCAAGGAGACACGCTCTAGGGCGCGGTGCGGCAGAACTCGGCCGCGGTGACGGTGGCGGGGACGCCGAGTTCGGCCGCGACTGCCGTGATCGCGGCGTCGCCGATGGCGAGGTCGGCCCGGCCGTCGGTGCTGAAGTACGGTGCTATGAAGGTGTCGTAGTGCGCTCGGGCTTCGTCAGCGGTGTGTCCGCCGAGGAAGGTCTGGATGTAGCGCACCGTGGTGTCGGGGTCGTCGTGGATCACCTTCAGGGCGCGCCGGTGCGCTCTCAGGACGGCTTGGACCGCGGGGTCGTCAGGGTCCGTGTAGGTGGTGTCCACCGCCAGGCCCACGGTGGGAATCTGGAAGTGGTCGCCCATCCACGCCAGCACCCGCCAGCCGTACTCGGCGGCCACCGCCTCAGGCGCCATGGTGCTGCCGACCAGCGCGGCGTCGATCTCGCCGTCACGCAGTCGGCGCAGGTCCATGCCGTAGTCGCCGGGCGGCCGGACGACAGTCTGGATGTCACGGTCCGGGTCGAGGCCGGCCTTGCGCAGCACGATGCGGGTGAAGCACCCAGGAGCGGTGTGCGGGGCGTGCACCGCCAGCCGTCGGCCGGCGAGGTCGGCCAGCGAGCTCAGGCCGGGGCGGGCGAGGAACCAGAACAGCGGGCGGTGGGTGTTGACGTTGAGTCCGACCCAGGGAGTGCCGTCGGTGAGGCGGGACAGCAGGGCCCGGCCCAGCCCGATGGTGGCGCAGCGGCGCAGCCGCTCGTCGTCCCAGGTGCAGCCGTCGCGCAGCGCGACGTGGACGCCCTCGTCGGCGTAATAGTCCTCCTGGTCGGCGATGTAGGCGGCCAGTTCCTCGTGCAGGCCCCGCCCGACGTAGGCAAGATCGATGGTATGCATGGATGCGATCCCTTGATCGTTTCATCATCATGCGTCCGTGACGGTCACGGGCGCTGCGGACGGGGTGTGGGGGCCGTCGAGGCGGTCAGTACATGGCCATGCCGCCGTTGACCGCGGCGGTGGTGCCGGTCATGAAGGCGTTGTCCTCGCCGGCGTAGAAGGCGACCGCCTGGGCGACGTCGGCCGGGTGCGCCAGGCGGCCCAGCGGGGTGGCGGCCAGCTGCCGCTTCCTTGTCGCGTCGTCCAGCACGTCCTTGGCGATACGGGACTCCACCGGTCCGGGCGCGACGACGTTGACCGTGATGCCCTGCGGACCCAGTTCCTGGGCGAGGTACCGGGCGAACTGCTCCAGTGCGGCCTTGGACGTGCCCAGTGCGATCATGCCCTCACGGGGCAGGCGGCTGAGGCCGGTACCGAGATAGATGATGCGTCCCCACCCCTGTTCGGTCATCGTGGGCAGGACGGCTTTGGTGACCGCGAACGCCGCGTGCATCTCGGCGTCGAGTTTGCCGCCCAGCTCTTCCCACGTCATGTCCTGAAACGACTTGACCGCATAGGGGATCAGGGCGTTGTGCACGAGCACGTCGACGCCGCCCCACACCGCTCGGACCTGTTCGACCATGCTCTCGACGGCCTCTGCCTCGCGTACGTCGGCCTGCACGGCCATGGCCTGGCCGCCGGCGGCCTCGATGTCCGCCACCACCTGCCCGGCCGCCTCGCTGCTGCTGAGGTAGTTGACCACCACGCGCATCCCTCGCTCGGCCAGAACGCGTGCGGTGGCCGCACCGATCCCGCTGCTGGCGCCGGTCACCAGGGCCACCCTGCCGGTTCTCCCGGTCATGGGCTCACCTCCTCCTCGTCGTCGCGGGCCGCCGAAGTGGCGGTCGCGAGCCGTTCGCCGTCACTGCGTGCGCGTGTGGGGCGGATCGCTCCGTAGAGCACGGTGTCGACGGTCGCCCGCAGCAGGTCCGCCGCGGTCCACTCCAGTTCGTGCGGCAACCGGGACAGGAACAGCCGCTCCAACGCGCCGCGGGTGATCTCCCCGAGCAGCTCGGGCGGCGCCAGGAGCAGTCCCCGCCGGTGCCCGTCCCGGAACAACTCGTCGATGCGCTGATAGATCACCGCGTCCACACGTTGTTCCACGTACTGGCGGAGCATCGCATCGCCGCCGCGCCCCGTGGCGAGCTGGGCCGCGCCGATCCGTCCGAGCTCGGTGCCCGCCGCGATCAGGAACCGCTGGACCCGCACATCGAACGGCTCTCCTTCCGCGTCCTCGGCCGCCGCGGCCAGCGTCCGTTCCACCGCGGTGAACTGGCGGTCCAGTACCGCGGTCAGCAGGCCGCGCCTGTCCGGGAAGTGACGGTAGATCGACTTCTTGCTCATCCCGAGCTCACGAGCGAGATCGTCCATGCTCACCCGCGCGAAGCCCGGCGCGAAGAACAACCGGCCGGCTGCCTCCACGATCGCCTCGGCGCGCTGTCCGCCCTCCTCGGAAACTGTTGAAACTGATTTAGTTTCCATGGTTTCCATCGTTGCCTTCCGTCCCTGAGCTGTCAAGACAAGCCGCACCACCCGCGGCGGTGCCGAGCCCGATGAGCAGCAGGGCGATGTCGTCCGTCCTGGGCGCGGTCCGACGCGCATGGTCGATGAGGGCCGCGGCGAGCCGGTCCAGGGGCTGGGCCGAGGCTCGGGCGAGCTGGACGGCGAGCCCGGACATGGCGTCGTCCATGTCGACCCCGGGAGTCTCGACGAGACCGTCGGTGTACAGGGCCAGGACCGTGCCGGGGGCCAGCGGGATCTCGGTGGAGGGGTAGTCCGCGTCGGGGTCGATGCCGAGCAGCACGCCGGGGCGGAGCGGAAGGACCTCGGCGTGGCCGTCCGGGTGACGCAGAACGGGCGGGGGATGGCCGGCGGTGGCGAGGACGGCTCGTCGGCGGGCGAGGTCGAGATGGGCGTACAGGCAGCTGACGAAACGGCCAGGATCCATGGCGGCCAGCTGGCGGTTGGCCTGCGCGAGGGCCTGCGACGGCGTGGCCCCCGAGGCGGCGCGCGAGCGGATGGCGGGGCGCACCCGGCCCATGAGCGCGGCGGCCTTGACGTTGTGGCCCTGGACGTCTCCGATGACCGCGGCGGCGGTGGTGTCGTCGATCCGGACCAGGTCGTAGAAGTCGCCGCCGACGTCCATGCCGCGGACGCTGGGCAGATAGCGGGCCGCCACCTCCAGTCCGGGAAGGTCGGGCAGCGAGTCGGGGAGCAGGGCCGCCTGCAACGTCTTCGCGAGGTCGTTGCTGGTGTCGTACAGACGGGCTCGTTCCAGCGCCTGCGCGATCAGTCCCGCCAGCGCGATGAAGACGACCCGCTGCTGGTCGGGAAAGGGGTGGGGCCGGTCGAAGGCGAACACGCACGAGCCCACCGGGCGCCCGGAGGCGATCAGCGGCAGAAACGCCCAGGCGTGCAGACCCTTCTGGTGCGGGGCGGGCGGGTAGGCCCGGGCCAGCTCGTCGAAGGAGGCGAAGAAGTTGGGCACGCCCGTGGCGAGGACCCGGACCGCGGGTGCCGGATGGGTCAGCGGCACGCCGTCGAAGTGTTCGAGCAGCGAGGGGTTGTAGCCGCTGCGGCCGATGACCCGCATTCTGCCGTCCTCGGCCGCGAGCAGGGCGACGGTCCGGGCTCCGAACGCCGGCAGCATCTCCTCGGTGACCAGATCGACCACGTCTCCGACGCCCACGGTCTCGGAGAGGGCGGCGGCCAGGTGCAGTACCTGGTAGACCTCGCCCAGGCGGATCGGCTCGCCCTGGAACGTCTCCGTCCTCGTGGGCGCCGTCTGCCCGTCCCCGCCCGGACCGGCGGGCGCCATGCGGACGCTCACCCCCGAGTCGTCGGGGTAGAGCTCGAACGCGAGCCATTGGTCCGGCGGGTGTATGGCGGTGTAGTGGCCGGACTTCCGGCTGACCACGGTGGCGCGGAAGTAGTCCTCGAAGGCCGGGTCGGCGCACCACGGCAAGGACTCCCAGGGACGCGTGCCGATCAGCTCGTCGGGGCTGTCGGCGCCCAGCAGGACGGCGGCGGTGGCGCTGACGTAGGTGAACCTGCCCTCGAGGTCGAGGGAGCAGCTGCCCCAGGGCAGCCGTTCGACGAGGTCGGCCGCGGCGAGTGCCTCGGCCGGCCCCCGCTCGCGTGCGGGCGGCTGCACCAGGGTGCGGGGTGCGGGCCCCGGACCGAGGGCGTGCCCGGAACCGGCGGCGTCACGCAGGAACCGTCCCAGGCGCCGGCCGGCGGCACGGACCCGTTCGGGGCTCGGGCCGTCGGCACGGGTGGAGCCGGCGCCGGGCCAGAACAGCAGCAGCGCGCCCCAGACCGTGGTGCCGGTGAGGAGCGGTGTCGCGGCCACCGCGTGGTGGTACGGCAGGGCGATCGCCGTGCGGGGGTAGCGGCGGGCGAGATCCTCGGGGTCGCCGAGCCAGACAAGTCGCCGCTCGCGCACCGCATCGGTCGCGGGAAAGCGGCTCGACAGCGCCACCCCGAACCAGGGCGCGAGGTACTCCGCCGGCATGCCTGCGGTCACCTCCAGCCGCAGGGTCTGCCCGTCGGCCGCCAGCAGGAAGACCGCGCCCGCGTGCACGCCCGTGTCACGCACTCCGAACTCCAGCAGCCGGTCCAGCCCGGCCCGGCCCAGCGACCCGGCGCTGGGCGAAGGGGGGCGGGACCCGTAGGGCTGCGCCGCGCCGCCTTCCCGCATGGCGCACATACCAGTACCGTACGTCCGCACCTGCCGCTCCCGCTCGGAAGCCGCTGCCGCTCCCGGTCACGGACGCCGCCCACACGATCCACCCCCTGGACACCCGCCGCATCGCGCAGACGAGTGATGTCCGTCGAGAGCCGGAGGCCCAGGGCGCGGAGCCTGTCGCACGAACGAGGTATTTCGACGCCGGCGCCCGTTATCCCCCGCGGATTACGTTGACCCCCGCCATTCGGGCATCGAAGGTCTTGGTTCCAAGCAGACGGCGGATCCGGGGAATTCTCATGAAGACATTCGTGCACCAGGCACAGACCACCAGGGTGGTCTTCGGCAGCGGCTCGCGCAGCCGAATCCCCGAAGAGGCTGAGGGCCTCGGATGTCGTCGGGTGCTCGTCCTGTGCACACCTGGCCAGGCGGACCAGGCAGTGGAGATGCACGACGTCCTGGGCGCGGCGGCGGTGGGAACCTTCACGGAAGCGGCTCCGCACACCCCCGTCGAGGTCACGGAGAAGGCGGTCGCGTATGCGAGAACCGTGGGAGCGGACTCGGTGCTCGCCATCGGAGGTGGCTCGACGATCGGTCTCGGCAAGGCGATCGCCCTGCGGACCGGGCTGCCCCAGCTGGCGTTGCCGACCACCTACGCCGGCTCGGAGATGACGCCGATCCTCGGTGAGACCGAAGGGCGCCGGAAGACGACCCGCCGGCTGCCGGAAGTGCTGCCGAAGACCGTGGTGTACGACGTCGACCTGACGTTGACGTTTCCCGCGGCGGCATCGGTGGTCAGCGGCATCAACGCGATGGCGCACGCGGTGGAGGCCCTCTACGCACAGGACCGGGACCCGCTCGCCTTCCTGATGGCCGGTGAGGCACTCGAATCCCTCGTCCGCTCCCTCCCGGTCGTCGCGCAACGCCCGGACGACGGCGATGCGCGGGCCGACGCCCTGTACGGGGCGTGGCTGGCGGGCACGTGCCTCGGCACGGTCGGCATGGCCCTGCACCACAAGGTGTGCCACGTCCTGGGCGGCATGTTCGGGCTTCCACACGCCGAGACCCACACGGTCGTCCTGCCGCACGTCGTCGCGTACAACGCCCCGGCGGCGCCCGAGGCCATGGCACGCATCGCGAGGGCGCTGTCGGCGGCCGACGCCGCAAGGGGGCTCTTCGAGTTCGCGGGGAGGCTCGGGGCCCCCAGGGCACTTCGGGACCTCGGCATGCCTGAACCGGGCATCGAGCAGGCGGCCGAACTCATCGTGCGGGACGGCCACTGGAACCCGCGGCCAGTCGAACGGACGGCGGTACGCGCCCTCTTGGCCCGCGCCTGGGCCGGACAGCCGCCGTGCACGTCATCCGGCGACGGACATCCCCGGACCGAGTCCGCGGTCCACCACTCCACCACCACGGGAGCGCGTCATGCGTGATCTGACCAGCGACACCATCACCGAGGCCGTGATCTCGACCATGCGGGACACCAAGGACTCCCGCGTCGCCGAAATCCTGGAATCACTGGTGCGGCACCTGCACGCCTTCGTCCGCGACGTCGAACTGACGGAGCAGGAATGGGCCCGGGGAGTGGACTTCCTGACCCGCACCGGGCAGATGTGCACTCCGACGCGTCAGGAGTTCATCCTGCTGTCCGACGTACTCGGCGTCACCATGCTGGTCGACGCCCTGACCAATCGACGCCCCGGCCAGGCCACGCAGAACAGCGTGCTGGGCCCGTACTTCAGGGACGACCGGCCGCGGCAGGCCGACGCCGCCGACATCTCCGGAGGTCTGCCCGGTACCCCGCTGTTCTTCGAGGGACGGGTCGTGGACCATGAGGGAGCGCCGGTGGCCGGTGCGGCGGTGGACGTCTGGCACAGCGACTCGGACGGCCACTACGACATGGAGGTCCCCGGCCTGGACGAGCCGGCCATGCGCGCTCTGTTCCGCACCGACGCGACGGGGCACTTCGCTTTCCGTTCCATTCGCCCGTCCAGTTACCCGATACCCGGTGACGGTCCGGTCGGCGAACTCATGAGCGCGACCAGCAGGTCGCTCATGCGTCCCGCCCATGTGCACCTGCTGATCGAGGCGCCGGGGTTCCAGCGCGTGACCACCATGCTCTTCCCCTCGGACGACCCGCACCTGGACACCGATCCGGTGTTCGGCGTCAAGGAGTCGCTGGTCGACCGCTACGACACCTACCCGGCCGACGCCGGGCCCTGCCGGGGCACGACCGACGTGCCGTACACCCTGCTGCGCCACACCTTCGTCCTCGAACCCTGCGTCACGGACTGATCCTCACGGCGCCACCACGACGGGAGCCGGTCATCGGCAAGGACGGCCGACGTCGAACCCTTCATCACACCGCGGGGTCCAGCCCCGAATGCACGGAGGTCCTCAGATGAGTGAAACCCTTGATGTCGTCTTCGGGTTCCGAGCCACGATGAGCCGGCTCGCCACGGGTGTCAGCGTGATCACCACACGCTCGGGCAGCACGCCCATCGGCATGACGGCGAGCGCCGTCTCCGCGCTGTCGCTGGAGCCGCTCCAAGTGCTCGTGTGCATCGGAAACCAGCTGTACACGCGGACCGCGATCGCGGAGCACGGTCGCTTCGCCGTCAACGTCCTCGGCGAGGACAGTGAGCACCTCGCGCGGAACTTCGCCGTTTCCAAGCCGGACAAGTTCGCGGGTGTGGAGACCTTCGACGACCACGGCGTGCCGGTCCTGAAGGACGCCATCGCGGCTGTCGTCTGCGACGTGGCCACGGCACTGCCCGGCGGCGATCACACCATATTCGTGGGGGACGTCCGCCACTTCGAACACCGGACGGAAGGCCGGCCGCTGCTCCACTTCGGCGGAGACTTCGGCACGCTCAGGCCGCCCTGCTAGCGCCGGTGACAGCGGCCCGGTGAGGGCTGTCGTGTCCCTGCCCGGTCCGCTACGGCCCCCGGCGACCGGCTCCCGCAGGCGAGCCACGGACGCCGGGGGCCGCACCAGTCCCGACGACTCCACCGAAGGTGCCATGACCAGTTCCGTGCCGACCTTCAAACTGCGTCCCGCGGACCAGCCCCCGCACCTGCTGACCCGCCCCCGGCTGCTGCGCCGGCTGGACGCGGCGACCGAGCCCGTGGTGGTGGTCTCCGCGCCCGCCGGTGCCGGAAAGACGGTGCTCCTGACCGAGTGGTCGCGAAGCCTCACTGCTCGTGGCGCGTGTGCCTGGCTCAGCCTGGACGCGTACGACAACGCCCCGGGCCGGCTCTGGGCCGGCATCCTGCGGGCGTTGCGGCACGTACGGCCGGACCTGCCCGTCCGCCCCCACAGCGGCGAGTGGACACGCGACGCGTGGCTCGAGGAGATCCTGCCGAGCCTCGTCACCGGACTGGACGGACAGGGACCGCTCGCGCTGATCCTCGACGGGTTGGAATCGATCACCGACGTCGACGCGGTCCGCAGCCTTTCGGATCTCCTGACAAGACTTCCGCAGGGATTTCGCGTCGTTCTGTCGACCCGTCATGTTCCGGGTGGACCCGTACCGGCCCTGCGCGCCCGCGGCGCCGTCGCCGAACTCGACCGGCACGACCTTGCCTTCACCCCCGAGGAGGCACGAGCCGTGCTCACCGATCTGCTCGGGTCCGCTCCGGCCCCGGACACGTTGAGCGCGGTGTACGAAGCCACCGAGGGGTGGGCGGCGGCGACGTGCATCATGGGCCGTAGCCTCGCTCGCTCGTCGGACGCCGCCGAAACGGCGGCTGACCTGACCCGCGGCAGGCGAGCGGTCACCGAGTACCTGGCCACCGAGGTGATTCACCGGCTCACCACCGAGCAGCGCGAGTTCCTGCTCCGTACCAGTGTGCTCGACGAGTTGAGCGCCGGGCCGTGCCGGGCCCTCGCCGGTGACCGGGCGGGCGTACTGCTGCGCGAGCTCGCACGGACCGTCCAACTGCTCGTGCCCGCAGCCGCCGATCCCTCGGCGTACCGGCGGCACCGCGCCCTGTCCGCGCTGCTCCGCGAGCTCCTCGGATCGGAAGGACGGGAGAGCGCCGTGTCGTTGCACCGGACGGCGGCTCGGTGGTACGCACGGCAGGCCGAGACGACCGCGGCCGTACGACACTGGGTGCGCGGCGGAGACGAGGCCGCCGCGGTCGCACGGATACTCCAGGACTGGGAACAGGCGATCTCGGCAGGCCGTGGTCCGGAGGTCGGGCAATGGCTGGAGCTCTTGCCGCACCGTACGGTCGCCGCCGATGCACGACTGTGCGTGGTGGCGGCGATGGCGGCCCTGTCGGGGGGTGCCCCGGAAACGGCCCGGCGCTGGCTGGACGTGGTCCGGCTCAGGGGGCCGGGAGCGGAGACGGTCGGCGAAGGCGTCACGGTGTCGGACGCGGCGGCCGTCGCCCAGGCCGTGGCCTGCTGGCTGCAGGGGGAGGTCCTGACCGGCGACCGTCTCGCCGAAACCGTCTTCGCCGGCACTCTCCCGTTGACTTCCTGGCGTGCCCTGGCCTGTACGGCCCGCGGTACTGCTCTGCTGTGGACCTCCCGGTACAAGGAGGCCGAGGCGCTGCTCGGCGAGGCGACCCGTGACGCGCATGCCGCCGGGCACGCCCTGACGCTCGTCCGGGCGCTGGGGCTGCGGGCGCTGTGCGCCCTGCTCGCCGGACGCCATGAGCCGGCACGCACGCTGAGCGACGAAGCCCTGGACGCGGCTGGGACGGCCGGGCTGGAGCGGCACTTCGTCGCGGCGCCCGCCTACCTCGGCAGGGCCGGCCTGCTCCTCGACGAGGGAAGGGCCGACGAGGCCGAACGGACCCTGGCCGACGCGGAAGCGGCGCTGGCGGACTCGTCCAGGACAGGCGGCGAACCCCAGATGCACGCCCTGTATCACGGCACACGGGCACGACTTGCCGGTGCGCGACGCAACGCCGACGCCGCGAGGGAGGCCCGTGAGGCGGCCGAGCGGGCTGCGGCCCGGTGCGAGTCACCAGGAGTGCTCACGGATCTGCTCGGGCGAGTGCCCGAGGACGCCGTCGTGCCGCCACTCGTGTCCGGCCCCGAGGAGCTGTCGCTCGGGGAGCGCCGGGTGCTCCGCGCCCTGTGCGGTCCGCTGACACTGCGTGAGATCGCCGCCGAGTTCTATGTGTCCCACAACACCGTCAAGACACAGGTACGGGCCGTCTTCCGCAAACTCGGTGCGCATGACCGGAGCGCAGCGGTCGCCAGGGCCCGGGAGTGCGGCATGCTCTGACCCGGGCCCCTGCACCCGCTACGAGGCGTTCCGGCGAGTGCCGTCCTGGCGTCGGGCGTAGTCCGCCTGGGCCAGGTACGCGGTCTCGTGCTCCCCGTCGTCGCCCACGCTGTCGATGCCGCAGACCTTGCGCGCGAGGTCCGCCATGCTGCCGGTGGGGGACATCTCGGCACGTTTCATCGTGAGGCTTCGGATGGCCAGCAGGGGCGTGCCGTTGAAGTTCTCGAAGGTGCTGATGCGGTCGCCCCAGTCGGACAGGAACATGTCGCGGATCACCCGGCTGATCTTCAGCCGGTCGTGCGGCCTGCCGACCGGTCCGGTCTGCAGCGCCGACAGCCACGGCCGCAGTTCGGGCCGTTCCCACTGCCCCTCGGTGGGATAGATGAGCGCGGCACGACCGGACAGGTCGATGAGCTCGTGGGTCAGGTCGGTGATGTGCTCGATGTAGTACGCCCGCCCGAAGTCGAACATCAGGACGTTCGGCTTGTAGATGCCGCCGGGAGTGAAGAACCCCTCGTCCTCCGAGGCGATCACATGCGCCTTGAGCGTCTGGAGGAAGCCGGCGAACCGGGCGATCCGCGCCTGGACGGGCGGTAGTTGATAGGTGCCGATGTGCTCCGTGATCAGCAGGGCCAGACCGAGCATCAGCTCGGCCTTGACCATGGCACGCACCAGCGAGTGGTAGTGCAGCCAGTCGAAAACGCGCTGCGGGTACAGCGAGGCGTGCTGGGGGTTGCCGATGTGGAAGACCCGGTTCCAGGGGATGAGCACGTCCTCGAACACGATGATGCTGTCCAGCTCGTCACCCTGCGAGGCGAGCGGGTGCTCCACCTCCTCGCCGTCGCGGACGTTGCTCTCGCGGCAGATGATGGTGACCCCGGGGGCGTTGGGCTTCACCGCCCCGTAGATGATCTGCTCCGACACGATGCCGGGGCGGTAGAAGACGCCGATGTGGATCCAGTCCCCGAAGGCCGCGCCCGTGCTGATCGACTTCACGCCTCGCACGGTGATGCCCTCGTCCGAGGTCGCGACCACCCGCAGTGCGGGGGAGACGGCCTGGGCGGAATCGCGCGAGCGGTCGGTCTGCGGGTCGACGAAGGCCGGCGTCGCGTTGAGGTCGCCGTCCCGCATCACGTTCCAGAAGTCGAGGATCCCTCCGGTGAGGTCCCGACCGTCGGTTCCGACGGACTGGCTGCTCCAGGGCTCGGGGTCGTCGACGTAGGTCAGCAGGACGTAGTTGTTGACGTCCGGCGTCCGCGGGATCGCGCCGCCGCCCAGTTCCCGCTGCACCGTCTCCAGGTAGAGCCGCTTGCGCAGCAGGTCCTCCTTGGAGCGGTGCTGGAACCATGTCATGGACCGCCGGACACCGTCCTCGTCCAGGAACGTCATGACGTCCTGGAGGTCGCGCCGGTGGTGCAGGTCGTAGAAGTCCGCGATGCTCCGGGCGTACGCCCTGGTCTTGGGATGCGTGGACACGTCGTCGACGAGTTCGTCACCCACCCACACCGTGCGGCCGTCGTTCAGCGCCGCGAGGTATTCCTTGCCTGTACGCACGTCGTGCTCCTCTCGGGGACAAGAGATCTGGACGCCCCGAAGGATGTGCCGTGGGGGGGTGAGCGGGCGGCGCGGAACCGGCAATCACCCGGGTGAAAGCGCCGGGCACCCACGAACCGACGTTGAGGGCGGTGTGGCCGTGCGGCATGCTGGCCCCATGCGCAGCACAGACCCCGGGGGCGACCGGCCCGGTGGGCGTGGGCACCGGACCGTGAACGGCCTGCGCCTCAGGGGAAGGGGCCGCGAGATGGCGGCTGTCCGTGAGGCCCTGGACGCGGTGCGCACCGGGCGCGGTGCCTGCGTCGTCGTGGAAGGCGCACCCGGCGTCGGCAAAAGCCGGCTGCTGGCGGAGCTCGACGACATGGCACGGCGATCCGGATTCGACGTGGTGTCCGTACGCGCCGACGAGCTCGACCAGTACGCCGCCGGGGCCGCCCTGCAGTCCGCCCTGCACTCCTCCGACGGTTCCGAACGAGCGGCCAGGGCCACCGACGACCAGCGGCTGTGGCTGCTGGACAGCATCACGGACGCCCTGGAGGACCGTGCCCAGCGCGCCCCGGTGGCCGTGCTGGTGGACGATGCGCAGTGGGCGGATCCAGCCACGCTCCTGGTCCTGCGCACCCTGCCCCGGCGACTGGCGGCTTCGAGGATCCTGTGGGTCCTGGCGGTACGGTCGGAGACCGAGCGGCCGACCGTCGCCAGGGTGCGGGAGGACCTCGAACACCTCGGAGCCCGGTGGCTGACCCTCGGCCCCCTGCCGCAGCAGGAGCTGGAGCACATCGCTGCCGACGTCCTCGGGGCGAAACCGTCACCCGGGCTGGCCAGGCTCCTGCGGGGCGTCTCGGGCAGTCCGTTCCTGGCGATCGAACTGGTGCGCGCCTTCGCCGACACGGACGCCGTCAAAGTGGAGGCGGGCGTGGCGAGTCTGCTGCACGACGGCATTCCCGTCGGTTTCCGGCGGAGCGTCGCCGCCCGTCTGGACCGGCTCCCGGAGGACGGCCTGCGCCTGCTCCAGATCGGGTCCGTCCTCGGCCGGGAGTTCGACCTCGGCACGGCGGCCCGCATGCTCGGCAGGCAGGCCGGCAGCCTGCTGTCCGGCGTCGAGGCCGCCCTGAACGCCGGTCTGCTCGCGGGCGACGGCCCGCGACTCGCGTTCCGCCACGACCTCATCCGGCAGGCGGTCCACGAGAATCTGGCGCCGGCCGTACGGACCGCTCTGCACCGGGAGGCCGCCGACATTCTGCGGGGCATCGGGGCACGGTCGGCCGAGGTGGCCTGGCACGTCGTCCTGTCGGGCGGTCCGGTCGACGACGACGCCGTGACCACCTTGACCACCACCGTACGGGAACTGTCCTCGTCGGCCCCCGACGCGGCCGCGGACCTGGCTCAGCAGATCGCCGTACCGCTGCCCCAGCACGACCGGCGGCGCATCGCCCTGCTGACCGACGCCGCGGAGTACCTCGGCCGGACCCGCCGCGTGCACCAGGCGCTCGACCTGGTCGACGCGACCCTGTCGGACCGGCTGGAGCCGGTGCAGGAGGCGCGTCTGCGTCTGGTGGCTGCCGAGATCCACCAGGCCGCGGGCGACGACGCCGCAGCGATGACACACCTCCAGCAGGCTCTGGTCCTTCCCGGGCTGCCGACCGACCTGCGGAACCGGCTGCTGAAGACCAAGGCGACAGGGCACGTGTACCTCGGGGACATCACCGCTGCCGAGCAGACCGACATCGGACTGGTCGAGGCCTCGTACCGCAGTGAGGACCCGGCCGTCGTCGTCAGCGCCATGGTGTTCCAGTCGCAGACGTTCTTCTACCGCGGGCGCCTGGCCCGCGCCCTCGAGCTCGCCGAGGAGGCCACGGCACGCGCCGCCGGCACGGAGTCCGGCGTACTCCACCTGCGGCCCCCGCGGATTCCCGCGCTGTGGCTGGCCACGGTGCTCACCGCCACCGACCGGCTCGCGGACACCGAGCGGGTGCTGCGGGAGGGACAGCGCGAAGCGGAGGCGCTGGGCCTGGGCTGGTCACTTCCCCACTGGCACGCGAGCCGTGCCTGCGCGCTGTACGAACACGGCGCGCTGGACGACGCGGCCGTGGAGGCCGAGTCCAGTGTGATGGTGGCCGACGAACTCGAGATCACCCAGCCGAATCCGCAGGCCCGCTCCGTCCTGGCATTGGTGGAGACCAGACGTGGTGACCTCGCCAAAGCCAGGGACCATCTCCGTGCCGCCGAAGCCGGTGCCGGCACGCAGCGGTACGGCCCGTGGGTGTCGCTCGCGCGCGCCTGCCTGGCCGACGCGGAGGGCCGGGACGCCGCAGCGGCAGCGGCGCTGGGCGGCAGCTTCAGGGACGCCGAGCCGGCACGCCTGCTTGCGGTGCCGCCGTCCCACTGGCCCGGGATCGTGCGCATGGCGCTCCGCGGTGAGGACCACTCGCTCGCGCAGGCGGTGTCCGGCGCATTGCGCACCCTGGCCGCGGAGGACGGCGGGCAGCAGATCGTCGGGGCGGTCCGTGCCCATGTGGACGGTTTGCTCCACCACGACCGGGGCGCGCTGGCGTCCGCCGGCACCGGTTACCGGAGCACCGGCAGGCGGCTGGCTCTGGCCGCGGTCTGCGAGGACCTCGGGGACCTCGTGGCCGCGTCGGGCGACAGCACGTCGGCGATCGCGTATTTCGAAGAGGCGGGTGAGCTGGCGTCGGCATCCGGAGCCCTGCGCGATCACGAACGGATCATGCGGCGCCTCAGAGCGTTCGGCGTTCGTGCAGCTGCCCCACGGCACCACACGACCGGCGCAGCGGGATGGGAGAGCCTGACCGAATCCGAGCGGAAGCTGATCCCGCTCGTCGTGGAGGGCCTCACCAACCGGGCCATCGCCGACCGGCTCTACGTGTCCGTGCACACCGTCAACACGCATATGAAGCACATCTTCAGCAAGCTCGGCATCAACACACGAGTCGACCTGACCCGGCTGGCGATCGAACGGGGCGGCATCACCGACCTGGTGCTCTGACCGCTCTGACCGCTGGAGGCGCGGTGGCCGACCGCGTACCGGTGATGGCGCGGCATCGCCTTCCGGCGCACCAAGTCCTGGAAGGAATCCCCGGATCCCGATCTCACCGGGCGAGTGCCACGCTGCCACAGCAGGCGCCGGTACTTGTCGCGGAGCACTGGCGACGCCTGCGGCGGCGAGGATCCCGAGAATGGGGGATGCAGGCGGCTGACGTGAGGATGATCCGGTTCGCGACACCGCCACCGGCACGGTGCCGGGGCGCCGCAGAGACGGCCGAAGTGCTGGCACTCGGGGCTCGTCGGGACGACCACGACGGCTGTCCGTCCGCTCGCTGTCCCCCGCACTCGACCCCGCGGCCCAGGGCCTTCCGCATCCACGAACCGGTCACGAATGCAGGTGGGCTGCTGCTTCGTCATGGGCGTCCGCGCAGCCGGCCTGGCCGCGGGACCGGTTTCATTTCCGGCTCCCGGCGGTGTCGCCGAGGGCGGTGTCCGCGGGCGGCCAGGACAGCAGAGCGATCAGCGAGTGTGCCCGATGGATGAGGAAGGCGGCGAGCGGCAGTTCGGTGGCCAGGGCAAGGCCCCCTGCCATCCAGACGTCCTCAGTTCCGACGTCGAGCGAGATGTCGAACCAGGTGTCGCAGATCAACAGGATTGCTGTGGCGTGCGCGTACAGAATGACCAGACGGCTGCGGCGCCAGGCCAGCAACGCCGTGGACGCCAACGCCATGATGAGCAGCACGTCGAATCCGACCCAGGTCAGGCGCCACTCGTGCACGTGGTGGGACGACGGCAGTGTCATTCCCAGCATCACGGTCCACGGTATGAGACAGGCGGCGCACGTCGCGAGCAGCTCAGCGGTGTGCCTCCTGCGGCGGTCCGGCGTGAGGCCGCGGCGGCTGGTGTGTTCCTTGGTCACTTGCGGTCCGTCCTCGCGCACTTCCTCCGACACCGGCAGATTTCCCGGATTCCACATGGGCACAGCCGTGCAGGTCGTTCCAGATATTCCCGCGGTGCGCCCCCGAATCCCTCGGGCGTTCGCGGAGCCCAGGAGGACTTCCGTGCGCCGAGTGTGCCGCATATCGCCTAATTGCAGCGATCGCATTTATCGGAGTCCTCTCAGCCGCATTCGGATCCTTCGCGGCGACCGTGACCAAAAGCGCCACTCGGTGCTGCGCAACTACCCAGTGCTGGGACATGTGCGCTTCATGCTGGAACCGATCCGGTCGGAGTTGCAGCAGTATTTCATTGAGCGCAATGACGACGGCCGTCCCTACGACCGGGATGTGCGCAGCCTCGTATATCAGCGCGCCAAAGGCCTGGAGGCGGAGCAGGCGTTCGGCACCGAGCGGAATGTCTACGCCGAGGGCTACGAGTACTTCGAGTCGTCGATGAGGCCACGCCCGATGCCGGCGGAGCAGCCCAGGGCCCGCACTCAGTGATCCTCCTGGCCGACTGCCAGCCACGCTGAAAGCCAGGGCTCCAGTCCGTCTGCGAATGCCGGGTCTTCCTCATACGCCGGAGGGCCGAGATCGGTGGTGGCGCACTCCGGGGCGGGCGTGGGACAGGACGAGGAAGCCCGGGACCCTGCCGGCGTAGAGCTCAGGGCACTGTCAGTACCGCTCATCGTGTAATAACCCCCGACTCCTCGCAGGAACCACGCGACACACACGCCGGCGCAGCGTGTGCTGCGCCGGCACGGACTTCCGGGTCAGGTGACGTGTGCGAGCTCCGTGAGCTGGTCCCAGACCCAGGGGTAGAAGCGGTCGAAGAGGTGGAGTTGGTCCCGGACCCAGGGGTAGAAGCGGTCGAAGCGGTCATATGTGTGGCAGCCGTGGTGCCGGTCCGAGGGGCTCCCGTGGTGGCGGTAGCCCTCACTCCTGACTCCGTCGTACCCGCCGTGGTTCCAACCGGTCGCTCCCGTCTCCGCCACCACACCTTGGGCGACGGTGGGCATGTCCGCCGGGAAGGCGGCCGCACTCGCGGAACCGCCGGCGGTGAAGAGAGCACCTGTGGCGACTGCCAGAGACGCAGTCGCGATCCCGATGCGATGTGCGAGCTTTTTCATGGCCATTTCTCCCTGCTTCACGATCGCCAACAGGAACCACTGTGGATCGGACGAGGGCGGGGAGCATCGCACGATCGAGTGATTGGCCGGCGTAATCGCTGACCTCACCCGGGCGAGTGGGTATCCGCGCACATCAAACGCAGCCCGGAACCGTTCCAGCCCTCGACCCAGCGGTCCCCCGGGCGCTGTTCGGCGCGGGCCACCAGGCTGCGTTCGAGATCGGGGTGGCCGGTGAGCCGGTGAGTCGGGGAACCACGTCGGTGACCACGGAAACCTCGCCTCTCTCGATCGCCTGATACCACGAGATCCAGGTCTCGATCTGTTCCCCGCTCATGCCCATGCGCCATCGCCGCGCGAAGGCTTCCTCCAGGGTCTCGGGTTCGTAGCGGTAGGGCCGATTGGTGGCCGCGGCGATCCGGGTGACAGCCTCGTCGAGAGTCAGGGCCTCGGGCCCGGTGATCTCCAGGGTCGTGCCGTCGTGCTCGGAGCGGGGACCGTCCTCGATGGCGACGGCCGTGATCACATCGGCGATGTCGTCGTGGGTGACGAAGGCGGCCCGGCCTGTCGTCGCAGGGCCGCTCACGACGAGTTCCTCGTTGGCCAGGGCGGCAGGCGTCGCCGCGTAGAAGCCCGCCCGGAGCACGGTGTGGCGGATCCCGGTCTCCGCCAGGAACCGTTCGGTCAGCCACTGGTCGCGGGCGTTGAGGTAGGTGGCGGTGGGCGCCGCGCTGACGAGGGACACATACAGGACCCGCCCCACGCCGACCGCGATCGCGGCCTCGACCGCGGTGGCGTGTTCTTCCAGCCGGCGGCCCGTGCGGTGTCCGGAGACCAGGATGAGGGTCGACGCGCCCTCGAGTGCCCTGCGCATGGCTGCGGCGTCGGCGTAGGCGGCCGGACCGCGTCGCCGGGCGCCCGGCAGTTCGGGCATCCGGTCGGGACTGCGTCCGACGAGGAGTTGCGGGACGCCGTGGTCGGCGAGTCGGGCCGCGATCCGGCTGCCGAGCGCACCGGTCACCCCGGTGACGGCCACCGTGGCGTGCTTCGTGTCGGACATGTGTTTCCCTCCAGCCCGGGCCGCTGTCGATCCCGGCGGCCTTGTTCTCCGCTGACGTCCAGGAAATAGAGCGATGGTCTCGGCCGCATCCTCCGGCCGTGCGATGGCGCCGGGGCCACCGCCACGCGGGCGCGGCGGTGGCCCGGAAACCAAGACGGCCGCGGTGTGTGTCGAGCGGGGCGCAGCAACCACGTCGGTCCCGGACGGCGATCCGTGCGTTCTCAGGATCCGTGTCCCGCGTGTTCGAAGTCGAGGGGGTGCGCGTCCGTGCGGACTGACGTGCCGTTGCGCCGGTCGTGCAAGGTGAAGTCGGCCCGGACGGCCACACCGGACTGCAGCAGCTTCTGGTGGACCAGGGGGCCCCGGCCGGGGTGCGATACGACGACGCTGACGTATCCCTCGGGCAGACCGGTCACGGCGTACTCGCCCCGCGCGTTCGTCGTGGTCCGCACCAACTGCCGGCCGCCGGTGTCCATGACAGTCACCGCGGCATGGCGGACGGGCTGCTGTTCACCGTCGTGGACGATGCCCTCCAGCATCGGCAACGGCTCGCCGAAATGGTGCGGGTGGACCGCCAGCGCGGTCGGTGCGGGCGCCTCCAGGGAGGGGTCCTCCACCGGCGGTTCGGGAACGTCCTCCGGCTCGTCCTGCGCTCCCGGCCGTACGGCCATGCGGTGGTGATGCCAGGCGTCCAGGCCCAGCAGCGCCCAACCCGCGCTGATCCACCCGCACAGCACGAGAACCGGCTTCAGTACCCCGGCACCGTCGAAGTACAGCACTCCGCTCAGGGCGTCGACCGCGTTGCCCAGCGGCATGACGGCGTGCAGGGCCTGGAAGAACCCCGGCAGCAGCTGGACGGGGACCAGGCCGCTGGAGGGAACGCTCAGCACGACGAACAGGCCCAGACCCGCCAGGGGGAAGAAGTGCTTGACGAAGGGCGCCATGCCGAGGGAGAACGTGGCCACGGCCGTGGTGAGCAGGAAGGCGATCGCCAGGGCCCTGGGATCGTCGGGGAAGAAGTCCAGTCCCGCGCCGACGAGGAAACCCACGGCGCTGAAGAGGCCGGCGCCGCCCGCGATCGTGATCAGCTTCTTGCGCCGGTTGAAGGTCACCGCCCGCAGCAGGGTCGTGGCGAGTATGTAGCCGGGGACGTTCCAGGCGATCCCGAAGTAGACCAGGGTCGTACCGGACCCGTCCTTGCTGACCGTGGGGGCCAGGTCGGTGATGGTGAGCTTCTGGTGGTTGTGCGCCCCGAGCTGGGTGAACCCCTTGGTCAGCGCCTGCTCCAGGGCCGCGCCGTTGGCCTTGGCCACGTACAGCACGGCATGTCTGCCCTCGGCGGCGAAGCCTGCCACGGCGTCCCGGTCCAGCACCGCCCGGCGGGCTGCTCGGGCGTCCGGGACGGCGGTGACGTCGAACCCGCCGGGACGCTGCCCCTGCAGGGCGGTGGCGACGGTGCGTTCCACCGCGGGGCCGGCGATCACGAGCCTGGTGTGGTGGGGCTGAGGCTGGTGAAAGGCCATGGGGAAGCTGAACAGCAGGCCGAGGAAGAGCACTGCCGGGATGGTGAGGGTCTCGACGAGGATTCTGGCCACGGACACGGTGTGGGGCCGCTCGATCCGGTGTTTCACAGGACCACCCCTCGGCCACCGCAGTGGCCCTGCACTATGCGCGGTTCGAACAGTTTCACGGCGCCTCTCCCGGCTGTGCCGCGCCCGACCCCCGCCAGGGCGCCACTCGATTAATGTACCGATCGGCACATCTACGTCTGCTGGACCTTACGCGTACCGATCGGTACAGTCAAAGCGTGCCGCGTCCCGTCAATGCCGAGAAGCGCGCCGAGCTGCTGCGGCAAGTGGTCCACCACCTCCAGCGCCACGGCGTCGCGCAGATGTCGCTGAGTCCGCTCGCCGAGTCGATCGGCACCACCAAGCGCATGCTTCTGTACTACTTCGGCAGCCGCGAGAACCTGTTGGCCCAGGCGCTGGCCTTCAGCCGTCCCGACGCCCACGCGATGTTCGACGACGTCCGCGACACCGAGGGCCTGCGCAACGCGGCCCACACCCTCTGGGAAGCGATGACCGTCGGGGAGCAGGCCGGGCCGATCCGGATGCTGCTGCAGTTGCTCAGTCTGGCCACCACCGATCCCGAGCAGTACGGCAGCACCGCGGCCGAGACGGTCGAAGCCATGATCGGCCCCATCGCGGCGGCCTACGTCCGGCTGGGGCACCCGCCACAGCAGGCGCGGACAGCGGCCACGCTCCTCGTCTCCGGCCTGCGCGGTTTGTGCCAGGACCGCTTGGTGACCCATGACGTCGCACGGACCGATGCGGCCGCCCGCCGCCTCATCAGGGACGCGGTCACGGCGGCCGACTGAGCTTGTGCCCCCCGCCTGGCGGTACAGCCGATCAAGGCCAGGGCGTACGAGCGCCTGATCGCTCACCGTCCGCCGACGGGCCCTAGGCTGAGACTGCGACGGAGGGAGCGGCGCCATGGATGCCGAGCGCAAGATCAGGGCCGCGATCGAGGAGCATTGGCTGGCTTCGGAACGAGGAGACTTCGAGGCGGAACATGCGATCTACGCTGCGGACGCGATGCTGGACTATCCGCAGTCGGGCGAACGTTTCCGGGGCAGGGAGACGATCGCGGCACAACGCGGCGCGCACCCGGCCGACCGGCACTTCGCCATCCTGCGCATCACCGGCCACGCGAATGTATGGGTGAGCGAATGCGTCATCACCTACGACGGTGCGCCTTCGTACTCGGTGAGCATCATGGAATTCGCCGACCAGCAGGTCGTGCACGAGACGCAGTACTTCGCCGGTCCGTTCGGCACGCCCGCGTGGAGGGCCGCGCTCGCCGAGCCGATGCCGGGGCGGACTGTCGAGGAGGTCTGATCGGCGTCTTCCGGCGATTCCCCCGCCCACTCCGCCGAAGGCCCGTCCAGGCAGGTGACCGGGCTGCTCAGGCAGGCGGCCGTAGAGAAAACCGACGGCGCTGACGAAGATCGGGGCGCTGGCCATGCCGGCCTGCCACCGCAGCGTGCTCCGTCCCGTATGGGGGAGCGCACCGGCGCGGGCGCGAGGATGCCCGCGAGCGCGCCGATGAGACAGCCGAGGTGATGCGCGGTGGCCACGTCGGCGCCCGCCCCCGCGGACAGTCCGGCCCGCCGGCATCAGGAGAACCGGCCTTCTCCCATGCATGCTGCGAGAGCCGCGGCGGCCTGTCGCGACTTGCCTCTCAGGAGAGTGGAACGGGGCGCTCTCCACGGTCGAGAAGACGCGCTGCGGTCGCGTTCGCTCACGTCGACCTTGCGGTCGGGTTACGCGTCGGCCCGGCCGGGATCGTTGGGATGGGACTGCAGCGGGGTGACGGTGAGGGTCATCCAAGGGCGCAGCGGCAGTGTGCCGAGCACCTTTTCGTGCAGTTCCTTCTCGTCCTCGGCCCGCCAGATGCCGATGCTGCGCAGCTCGCCCACCGGGCGCCACAACCGGGCCAGGTTGCCGGTGGCGGCCAGCTCCTTCGCGCGTACCGCCTCGGCGGCCCGCCGCCGCTCGACCTCGTCCTGGCTGGTGCCTTCCGGGACGGTGGTGGTGATCTCGACGAGGAACTCTCGCATGGTCCTGCTCCGCTCTGTGGGGTGGCGGGCCGGCCCGCCACCCCACCCACTGTGCGACTGCCACCCGAAACCGCGCCA
Source organism: Streptomyces sp. NPDC021562 (assembly GCF_040640875.1). Lineage (NCBI taxonomy): Bacteria > Bacillati > Actinomycetota > Actinomycetes > Kitasatosporales > Streptomycetaceae > Streptomyces > Streptomyces sp. NPDC021562. Next base: position 175,041 of record NZ_JBFACN010000017.1, on the reverse strand, counting down.
CTACCGGCGTTCTCCGTCCTGGGAGGCCCGACCTATCACGGGCCCAGCATGACGGACGCGGATTCGTGACGGGCGGCAACAGTTCGGTGCGTCGCGGTACACCCACGAACTGCGTGACCCGTGCCTGTTCGACCGCGAGGAACATCGGTCTCGGGGGTTGAAGTTGCCGTTGCGGCAGCTTCTACCGTCCTGGACAGGGCCGGAGAGACCGGCCCGCGACACATGTGCGAGGGAGACGGTGATGGACTGGCCGATCGCGGAGGTCGCACGGATGTCCGGCGTGACTGCCCGAACCCTGCGGCACTACGACGAGATCGGCCTGCTCCCGCCAGCCCGAATCGGGACCAACGGCCACCGCTACTACGAGGAGTACCAGCTGCTGCGGCTGCAGCAGATCCTCGTCCTGCGGGCCCTGGGCCTGGGGCTGCCCGAGATCGGCCGGGTCTTGGCCGAGCAGGTCGACGAGGTGGAAGCGCTGCGCGGCCACCACCGGCGGCTGCTCGCCGAACGCGACCGCCTCGACGCCCTGGCCGGCACCGTCTCGCGCACGATCGCCGAACTGGAACAGTCCAGGAAGGACGGCACACCCGTGACCATCAACCGACCGGAGAACCTGTTCGAGGGCGTGACGCCCGCCCAGTACCAGGAGACCCTGCGCGACTTCCCCGAGCACGCCCAAGCGGTAGCCCACCGGGTCGCCGAGATGAGCCCCCATGACGTAGAGGCCGGGCAACGCGAGCGCACGGCACAGATGGTCCGGCTGGCCGAGCTCATGGCCGCCGGGCACCGTGTGGACGCCGAACCGGTGCAGTCCGAGATCGACGCCCAGTACCGCACCCTGACCGGGCTGCGCACCGTGACCGTCGACGAGTACCGGGCCATGGGCCGCTCCTGCGTGGACAACGAAGCATGGCGCGCGGCGTACGAAGCGATCGCCCCCGGTCTGGCCGCGTACCAGCGCGACGCCATCGAGGTCTACGCCGCCACCCGGCTGAGTTGAACACAGTGCAACCGCCGTCTCGGGACAGGCCCGCGATGGCGGTTGCCCGGTGGCGCCACCCCGGGGAAGAACCGAGCAGAGAAGGCGCACATTGACCAAGAGGCGGGTGAACGGAAGAACGGCTTTGCCTCGCCGGACCTTCGTCGGCTGTGGCCACTTCAGGAGTCACGCGCGTCGCTGGAGACGCACCGCCAGGGCCGGGCACTGGTTGACGACGCGGCGGGCGTCGTGCTCCTGCCACGGGGCGACCGGGATCGTGGCGGAGGTGGGGTAGCCGTGCGGACCGAGGCGAATGAGGCCGGGGGCCAGCACGGCGCACAGTCCGTGGCCGGCGCAGCGGGACCAGTCCACTTCCAGCCGGGCGCCCTTCGCGGGCGGGAGGGGCAGTACTCCGCGTACGGGGCGGCCGCAGCCCGGGCCGGACAGGTGGGCGTCGACGTCGTCGGAGAAGACGTCCAGGGCGGTGAACAGGAATCGGGCCGTGCCGTCCGGGTGCGAGCAGGCCCCACCGGCCTGGGCCGCACCGAGCGCACGTCGGGCGTCCTCCAGTACCGCGGGCTCGGCAGCACAGGCGGCCAGCATGGCCAGAGCCTCGGCGGCCTCGGGCAGGCCACGTTTACATGGTCCGCACTGGCCGGATGACTCGGCCGCCATCCAGGCCGCGACCTGGGCGCTCTCGCCGAGGGGGCAGGTGTCGTCAGGGAGCGCGACGATCGCGCCCGCGCCGAGCGTACCCCCGAGGGCGAGGAGCCCGGCGCGGGAGAGCGGCGCGTCGACGGCGTCCGACGAGTTCAGCCAGGCGCCGTGGTAGCCGCCCACCAGCACTCCGGCCCCTGGCTGGAGTCCACAGGCGTTCAGTACCGGGCCCAGCCGAGTGCCGGTCGGAACCTCGACCACCAGCGGATCGGCGCCTGGCCGGTTGACGGTGAGCAGGATCGTACCGGGTTCGTCAGCGGCGCCGACGGAGGCGTAGGCGTCGGGTCCGAGCCGGGCCGCGACGGCGAGTTGGGCCCAGGTCTCGGCGTTGGAGAGCAGCGTCGCACGGCGGCGCACCCCGCCTGCTGCGCCGTCGGCCGCGCGGGCGCTCCGCGGCGCCGGCTTCACCGGCAGACCGTTGATGCCACGGATCAGGGCCCCGGACTCGCCCGAGAGGAAGCGTTCGGGCAGGGACAAGGTCCGGGCTGGGCAGGGAAGTTCACGCTCGGCGAGGGCGGCCGGGACCGATATCTCTCCGGGGCTGCCCGCGGCGACCCCGACCACGATCTCCTCGGCGCCGAACGCGGCTGCGGCCAGGCAGGCGCCGTCCAGTACCAGATGAGGCACCCGGGCGAGCAGCATCTTGTCCTTGGCGCTGGCCGGTTCGCCCTCGGCGCCGTTCACCACGATGACCGGTGACGCGTCCGCGCGTTCGGCGGTGGCGAGCGCGGCCCGGGCTTTGCGGGCGAACGGAAAGCCTGCGCCGCCACGGCCGGACAGGGCCACGGCCTCGGCCAGGGCGAGCAGATCGTCCCGACCCGGCTGGGGGAGCGGTGGGTGGACACGGGCGTGGGCGGCGAGGTCAAGGCGATGATGGCGGTCCAGGCCGGCCGTCAGCCGGCCCTGATCCAGCCAGCGCACCTCGGGCAGCGTCAGCGAGGTGGTGTTCTTCATTCGCTGCTCCCGGGCCGGGCGAGGCGGAGCGGCTGGGGCACCGGTCTCACGGCGTGCTTGGGCTGTCTGGGGACGTCGGCGATCGGCGCGGACCGCCGTGCCGTCGTCGTCGGTCCTGCGGGCCGGGCGATCGGGCGGGCGCCCGTGGTGGGCCGAACGGACCGTGCGGACAGGGCGGCCAGCGCGGACGGGCGGACGGCAGCGGGCCGATAGGCCTTGGCGTCACGCCGACTCCCGCTCACGTCACGGTGGCGCCCCAGGTAAGAAAGGGCGCGGACCATCAGTGCGAGCGCCACAAGGGCCGCGCACAGGCCGTAGCCCCACAGCACCCATGCGTGTGCCTTGCGTCCCGCCGTCAGTCCGTGCGCCAGGGAGACCGGCCAGCAGACGTACGCCAAGCAGTGCAGCACCCGCCACAGCCAGGGGCGGCGGCCGGCGAACCGACCGCGGAGCACGCCGGTGGCCGTGATCAGGACGAGCAGGTCCGCGGCGATGGTGCCCAGGCTCACCGCGAGGGCGGTCCCGGCGGCGAAGGGGATTACCGCGGCCTGCGCAGCGGCGTGCCGCTCGATGACCTTGACCGTGATGTGGGTGGCCAGGAAGCCGAGCGCCGCGACGGCGCTCGCCCGGTGAACGGACTGCCCGGCCACCCGCAGCCGGGGAGTCAGCACCAGCCGGTCGGTGGCGGCGAGCCCGCATGCCACCACGGCGGTCAGCGAGACCAGGGTGAAGACGCCGGCGAAATAGTCCAGGAAGGCCATCACCCGGCCGACCGCCAGGGCCGACTCGGCGCCGAGCCCAGGTCGGGCGAGCAGGGCGACGCTGGACATGGGCACCTTCTTTCTTGGGCTCGGGTCGTGCAGCCGGCCCGCGGAGGGACCGGACCGGATCGGGTTTTCCGATGCACAGGTCCGAGGGGACCGCCGATCGTGGCACCGGCCTGCACTGCAGGGCAGAGCACATCCTTAGCTCGGAGCCCAGCCCCGTGCCAACAGCTCTGCTACGGCCCAGGACCGTAGTGACCGCTCTGATGAAGCCCGCGTCCCGCAGCCCGGGTGGCGAAATGTGGCCCACGACCGTGCCTAGTAGATGCGCAAAGCGGCGTGAGCAGGCTCACCCGCGCCACCGGCCCGCCCCCGATACCGCCGCAACGCTCCTGTACCGCGCCGCCGGCCACGGGACCTTGCCGACCCGTCGTCCGGCCGTGCCGGCTCGCCATCACCCTGCGCACGCCGCAGGACCCTCGCTCGGGCCGTCTCTGGGCCGTGCTGGGGCGCTCAACGACGACGCATGTCGGTCATCGTCGACGGCTCCGCCGCTGGTCGGAATGCTGACCGATGACGGAGCCGCAGGGCGAAGACGTGCGCGATCAGAACAGCAGTGTCTCGGTCGCGTAGGCGCCGGGACCCAAGCAGGCGATGAGCAGGAACGTCCAGCAGAACATGACGGCCGGCTCACCCCCGTTCTCGATCGGGAACAGAGCGTTCGACTGGTGAACGCTGAAGTAGGCGTAGGCCATCGACCCGGAGCAGACGACGGCCGCCGTCCGCGTGAACAGGCCGAGGGCCACCAGGGTGCCGCCGACCAGCTCGATGACCGCGGCCCACCATCCAGGCCACTGCAGTGTGGGTACCGTACCGCCGCCGTGGGCGCCGCCCAGGACGCCGAACAGGGACGCCGCGCCGTGACAGGCGAAGAGGAAACCGGTCACCAGGCGGAACGCCGCCTGCACGATCGGGCCCGCGCTGCGTAACGTGGCCCTCGACGAGAAGCTCATGGGGGTTACTCCTCAGTTCAGGAAACCTGGCGGCGGTTCACGGTTTCCTCATGGACATGACACTTCACGTGTAGCTCGGGAAACGGGTACGCGCCAGCGCTCGGAAGCTCTCAACTTCCTCTGAAACGTGGCACGGAGCCTGCCTGCGTTCATGCGGGCCATGGAGCTGATCAGCGACCACGCCACTGACTCGCGAGGATCCTTGGCGGTGGTCAGTGGTCGGCAACGAGCGTCTTCACAAGGTCATTCAGATCCTGCGCGCTGAAACTGGGCGGGGTCATGGTGCGCGGGTACACGCAGGCTCCGCGCCGCAGCCATGCAGCGTGCAGTCCGGCTCTCCGCGCCCCGTCGATGTCCCAGGGGTGCACCGCGACCATCAGCGCCTGGTCGGGCCGTACGCCGACCTGCTCGACGGCGTAGTGGTAGGCGGCCGACGCTGGTTTCCAGCACCGCGGGCCCCGTACGTCCGACAGGGCCTCGAAGCAGTGCAGCACCCCTGCTTTGTCCAGTAGCCGCTCGGTCAGGGCGGTGCTGCCGTTGGTCATCGCCGTCAGCCGGTACCCCGCAGCGCTCAACTTCCTGACGCCGGCCGGCACGTCGGGGTGGACGTCCAGTTCGGAAAAGCCGTCGAGGATGTGCCGGGCGGCGGCCTCTTCATCTCCCGCCCAGCCCTCCAGTCCGGAGAGCAGCACCCGCAGTCCGTCGTGGGCGACGGACATGAAGTCCGCGTACCCGCCGGCGACGGTCAGGGCGAATCCGTCCCGCAGTACGCCGGCGAACCAGGTCGGCAGCAGACGGACCGGAGCACCGACGTCCTTGAAGCGACCGCGCAGCGGCACGAGGTCGCTGAGCGTCTCATTGACGTCGAAGACGAGGACCTGGTGCTGGTCGGCGGGCATGCTGTCTCCTCCCGACGTCCGTATCCGGCTGCCGGACGCCGCGCCTTCAGGCTGCGAGTACCCGTCCTGAGTGCAGTTGCTGCAGCAGCCTGGCCATTTCTCCGTCTCGTGCGGAATGCTGCCGCGGCAGGGGCAGGCGGAAACCCCGGAGGGTACGGGGCTCAAGCCGTATGCCGGCCTCGCGGCTGCTGCCCCGTGCCGCCAGGCGGGCCAGGGCCTGATGGATGTGGGTTGCCGGTTCGTCGATGCAGAGACGTTCCTCCGCGTAGGCCTGGGCGAGCGGGTGGACTCGGAAGCGGTCGGGTGCGGTGCGTTCGACCAGATGTGCTGCCGCAAGCGCGGCGAGGTGGTGTTCGGCTGCGGCGGGCGGTTCGCCCAGGAGCGCGGCGGCCCCCGCGATCTCCACCTCCGTCTGCGGATGGAGCGGCAGGAGGCGCAGGAGTCGCCGGGCGCCCTGCGGCAGCTGGGCGTCGGAGGCGGCCAGCGCGGTCCGTACTCCGTCTTCCAGAGCCAGGGTGACCAGGGGCTCGCGGCAGTAGTCGCCGAGCGTCCACGCAGGGTGGTCACGCATGTGGCGGCCGATGACCGACAGCGCCAGCGGGAGGTGGCCCAGTAAGTCCGCGATCTTCTGAATGGCCGGGGTGTCTTCCGGGGCGAGGCGTTCGGCTCCGGCCGTTGCCCGCAGCAGTTCGACGGAGTCGGCCGGGTCGAGCGGCGGTATCGGCAGGCGGACGGCTTCGGTCAGACTGCACAGCGTGCGCCGGCTGGTGATCAGCGTGTGACATCCAGGGATCCCGGGCAGGAGCGGCCGCAGCTGTTCCTCGTCCGCCGCGTCGTCCAGCACGATCAACGCGCCTGTCCCCGACAGTAGTTGGCGGTAGAGCACTGCTCGCGCGTTGATGTCGTACGGGAGGCGGTCGCCGGGTGTGCCGAGCAGCCGCAGAAACGTCTCCAGTACGGCAGCGGGATCGACGGGCGGCCCCTGCCTGACGGAGCCTCGCAGGTTCGCGAACAGGACGGGGACCTCGGGGCGTTCGCGGGCGAGCAGTCGGTGCGCGACGTGCAAGGCGAGCGACGTCTTGCCCATACCCGCCATGCCCTCCAGTACCAGCGCCGGCATCTGACCGTCGGGGGTCAGCAGAGCCTCTGCCTGGGAGGTCAGGCCGGTCCTGCCGACGAATGCGGTGGGTCCCGCGGGCAGCCGGTCGTAGGCGCTGACCCGGGCGGCGGCCTCGGCCTCGCCGAGCACCGCGCGAAGCGACTGCCGCCAGACGGAGACGATGGCCTCGTCGCCGCCGACAAGGGCCTGTACCACCGCCAGCAGCAGGTCGGAGTTGGGGCGGCGGCGGCCCACCTGGAAGCAGTTGCCCACCGTGGACCGGGCCGGCCATTCGCCGCGCGGGCATCCCGCCCGCTGCCAGTCCCGGTGGACACGCCGCGTGATCTCGGTGATCGACGGGTTGCCCACCCACGCCTTCAGCAGTCTCAGTTCCGCGATGAATTCGTCCATCGTGCGGGCTTTCCCTGGATCCAGAACCTGCGGCACGAACATCCCCCCGTCGGACACCTGGGCCACCAAAAACTTGGAACACTCGTTTCAAGTTAGACGATGCGGGGCCGTGAGTGTCAAGCAATTTCCGACTGCTGATGTCCCGCCACGGAGCGCATCCAGGATCATCCACGATCTGCACGGAAGCCCATGTTCCGTCCTGATGCTGGGGCCCGTCCCGCTCTTCGGCACCCCGGGGCATCCCGCTCGCCACGGACGTGAGTCCCGGGTGCCCTCGTTCCAGGACAGGAGTGCGTGTACCGCCATGCCCGACATCGGCGTGTCCCTACGTCCCGCCGACGGCAGCGTCGTCGTGCGGATGTCGGTCCCCGCCGCCCTTGAGGACCTGATCTCCAAGCCTCTGCTCAAGGCCGAGCGGGGCTGCATCGTCCACAACTCGATCCGTGACGCCGTAACGGTCCGCTTCACCCACGAGTGGCGCTGACTCTTCCCCCCACCGAAGGAGACAAGACCGTGGAAATGATGCACACCACGATGCAGGACAGCCCGAGCCGCGAGGGAGGCGTAGCGGACATGGCGATGCGGGCCGGCAGCATGCGGCACGAGCCCATGGGAGGGGCGGCGCCGGGCACGCGGCGCGTGACGATCGTCGGCGCCGGCTTCTCCGGCACGCTCAGCGCCATCCGCCTGCTCCACTTCGCCGATGCGCCCCTTGAGATATGCCTGATAGAGCGGGAGGAAGGCTACCGCTACGGCGGTATCGCGTTCGGCCTGGCGTCCACCAACTGGGAGCACATGCTCAACATCCAGGCCGGCCGCATCACCCTGCGCCGCGAACGCCCGGAGGACTTCCTGGAGTGGGCCAACGAGGAGGCGGACCGCTCAGATTGGCCGCAGAAGTGGCAGTACCACACCTTCGGCGTGGCCTGCGTCGTGCCGCGGCGGATCTTCCGGCAGTACCTGGCCGAGCGGCTGCGCGACGCGGCCGCCGACGCCCACGCCGAGGTGAGCCTGCACGAGCTTTCCGGTGAGGTCATCGACGTGCGTCGGCAGGGCGACGGCTACGTCGTCAAGTACGCCGACGCCGCAGAGCAGGGCGGTGTGCACGACCTGTGGTCGGACCAGGTGATCCTGGCGACCGGTCATCTCTCGCCGGTGCAGGCGCCGTTCTACCACCGCATCCGGGACTGCGAGCGCTTCCTTGCCGACCCCTACGCCCCCGGTGCGCAGGAGTGGTTCCGGTCCGTCGGGGCCGAGGAGAGCGTCCTTGTCACGGGCTCCGCGCTGTCGGCCTTCGACACGGTGATCTCCCTCATCCACGCCGGCCACCGAGGACAGATCCTGATCTGCTCGCGCGGCGGCCACCTGCACGGCACCTACCCCGTCGACCACGAGCACGACATCTGGCAGGCCCGCCGGCCGCCCTTCCTCGACGCCAAGAAGCTCACCCCCGAAGCGGTGGTCGAGGGGATCAAGGCGGAGTACGCGCACCTGCGGGACGAGCACGCAGTGGAACCGGGCAGCGCCCTCGACGCCGTCTTCCCCGAGCGTGTCATGAAGGCATGGGAGCCGTACGTCATCGAGCTGATCTCCCGCATGGACGCCCGCGACGTACGGATGCTGCTCGACCGGTACAAGAGCCTGATCGTCACCAACCGCACCAGCACCGTGCGGGAGATCGGCGGCGTGGTGCGCAGCCGGATGCGCGGCTACCACGGCGCGCCGAAGACCGTCGACGTCCTGTCCGCCGGGATCCAGGACATGCGCCTCGTCGAGGACGGCACGAAGATCCGGGTGGTCTTCGCCGACCAGCCGGACATCGTCGTCGACCGCGTCGTCAACTGCCTGGGCAACCAGACCGACTACGAGCGCCCCGACCACCCCCTGTGGCACGGCCTGGTCAACGCACACGGCTACGCGCAGCCGCAGACCAAGACCCACCGGGGCATCGAGGTCGGCACCCACGGCGAGCTCATCTGCGCCGACGGCACGGCGGCCACGGGCCTGTTCGGTGTCGGCCCGATGCGCCAAGGCGATGAGACCACCCGCCGTGGCCGCCTCGGCGCGTTCGTGTTCAGCATCGGCACCCTGCGCAACCAGTGCTTCGACACGGCGATGGAGGTGCTGCGCCGCCTCGAATCCGCCAGCGACGAGGAGCAGATGGACATCCCTGACGGCATCCACCACTGCCTGATCCGCAGCAGCGACTGGATCGCCGCCGACCTCACTGCCGAGGAACCGCAGGCCACCCGCCTGCGCAAGCGCCTGCAGAGTTACGCACAGGACAACGCCTACCCCAACGCCGTCAACTACCTGCAGGCCCAGGACCGCACCGAACGCCGCAAGTACCGCGCCATCCTGGACGACGACCTGGCCGACTTCGGCGCCGCTCTGACCCGCGAGTTCGGCCTCACCGCGCCGCAGGCCCGGCGGACTGTCTCCCTGCTGGCCACGCTCGTGCAAAAGCACGCGGTCCACAATCTGTGCGACATCACCAAGCTGGCGGGCTGGGATTCCCAGTACGCCGAGCAGGTCAAGCACGCCCCGAAGAAGGGCGCGTGATGACAGAGCACAACGAACAGGAGCTGCTGAGCCGGCTGTTCATGGTCCGGCACGGCGAATCGACCTGCAATTCCGTCCACCGCATCGCCGGGCAGCGCGACGCGCCCCTGACCTTCCTCGGCCGGATCCAGGCCGAGAAGGTCGCCCAACGCCACCGCGGTCAGCGCTTCGACCGCGTCTACGTCTCCCCGCTCACCCGCGCCTTCGAGACCGCAGGCACCGTCTTCCGTCTCGACGCCCCCGGCACGGACCTCCCCGAGGTCGTGGTCGACGAACGCCTGATGGAGCGCGACTTCGGCAGCTACACGCTGGAGAGCAAGTCCATCCTCCAGCGCCGCCACGGCATCGCCGAGTACGAGCGGGCCATGAACGCCGACAGCCCGACCATGCACGGCGGCGAGACGTTCCAGGAGTTCAAGGACCGCGTGCACGCCTTCTACGAACAGGAGCTGCTGCCCGCGCTGCGGCGTGGGGAGACGGTGTGTGTGGTCTCGCACAAGTACGTCGTGGAACTGATCTGCCGGTTCATCCTGGACCGGCCGGCCGAGGACTCCTACGACCTGCGGCTGCCCAACTCGCAGATGCTGCAGGGCGACCGGATCCACAGCTATGTGAAGAACGAGAACGAGACCATGAACATGGTCTACGACTGGATCGTCGTCAACCATCCTATGGTCTTCTGCGCGGGCCTGGCGGCGGGCCTGCTCGCCAACCTGGCGGGTGCGCGGATCTCCGCCTCGCCCTATGTGCTGCTCCTGCTCCTGGTGCTGGCCAGCATTGTCACCATGTGCCGCATCGAGCTGGAGAACGCGCGCACGTTCGTCACCGACCGCGGCACGCTGAGGTCCGTCGCCCTGCGCTATCTCGCCCTGCCGATGGCCTTCGCGGCCCTGGTGCGCTGGTCGGCTGTGGGCAGCACGAGTACGGCGGCGATCGCCGCCGTGTTCCTCGCCACCCCCAGCTCCGTGGTGGCGATGACCGTCAGCCGCTGCCTCGGCGGGATGATCATGCCGACGTTCGCGCAGGTCCTGCTCTCCTCGCTGGCCGCGACCGTGTCGTTCTCCACCGTGCTCGCCCTGACCCTGCATGGAAACGTCGCCCCGGCCGTCGCCATCAGCGCCGCCACCTCCACCGGCGTCGTCACCGCGGTCTACCTCCTGGTCAAACGCCTGCGGGAACGCTCACCCATCCGCACGGCCAAATACGGCGAGCGCAACGGATATGTGGCGGTGCTGCTGCTGACCGCGTTCATCGTGCTGGTCTGCCTCAAGCTCGACCTGGACGGCTTCACCACCTACGCGCCCACCGCCGCAGGCATTGCTCTTGGCCTGCGCCTGGTCGCCGCCCTGCTCAAGCGCCGACGCCACGTCCAGACGCTCGACGACTACACCGCCATGACCTATCCGAACGTGTTCGTCGTGGTCATCATCGCCGCGCTGACCCACAACGGACCGCTGGAGCAGGTGGCGATCTGGACCCTGCTGCCGATGTTCCTCCTGTCGTTCTTCGACAGCTTCTACGCCCGCCACCTCGTCGTCGCCCCCGACGACCCGCGCTGGCCCGACGTACTTGGCCTCAAGGACCGTCCGTCGGCCGAGCAGCAGGCCACCGCCCCCGTCCGCGCCCTTGAAGACCCCGACGTCCGGCTTTCCGCGAGGAGTTGACCTTGTCCGCACCACCCGCTTCGCTGATACCCCGGCCGTTACTGTTCTGGACCGGTGTCGCCCTCACCTGCGCCGGCGTCGCCGAGCACCTGTGGATGTTCATCGACTCCGCATCCATGCACTTCCACATGTCCATGATGAACATGTCACCGGCGATCATGTGGGCGGCCATGGCCGCCATCGTCGCCGGCGTGGTGTTCTCCGGCATCGCGGTCATGCGACCGCGGACGGCACGGCCCGCTGCCGCCCCCGCTCCGCCCCAGATCACGGCGGCGAGCCGGCGCCGCCTCATCGTGATCCTGACCTTCGCCCTCCTGGTGGACCAGATGAAGCCGGCCACCCTGGCGTTCATCTCGCCGGGCCTGCGGGCGGAATACGGCCTCAGCGCGGCCGACGTCGCGTGGCTGCCCACGGTGGCGCTGACCGGCACCGTGCTCGGATCCCTCCTCTGGGGCCGTGCGGCCGACCGCATCGGACGTCGGGCCACCATCCTCGTCGCCTCCCTGCTCTTCCTCGGCACCACGGTGTGCGGCGCCATGCCGACCTACGGCGGCACCCTCGTCATGTGCGCCCTGATGGGCATGGCTGCCGGCGGCATGCTGCCCGTCGTCTACGCCCTGATGACCGAGAGCCTGCCGCCCGGCCGCCGCGCGGGCATCATGGTCCTGCAGGCCGGACTCACCACCACCGGCGGCTACATGGCCGCCTCCGGACTGGCCGCCCTCCTCATTCCGCTGGCGGGCTGGCGCGTGACCTGGTTCGCCCAGCTCCCGCTGGTCCTCATCCTGATCGCCCTGAACCGCTGGATCCCTGAATCCGCCGCGTTCACGGCCCGGCAGACACGAGCCAAGCAGGTGCCCGCCTCAACCTTGTTCAAGGGCCCGCAGCGGGCCAAGACGCTGGTGGTCAGCGCCTACGCACTGGCCTGGGGTCTGGTCTACTGGGGCTTCATCACCTTCCTGCCCGGCCAGCTGGAATCCTCCGGCCGGCACGGCATGTCCGCCGCCCCCCTGCTGTTCCTCTCATCGCTGCTCGCCATCCCCACCTGCGCGATCGGCGCCTGGCTCTACATGCGCTGGTCGGCCAGGGGCACCATGGTCGTCTACGCGGCCCTCACCGTCGGCGCGCTGCTGACGCTGGCCGCCGTCGGGCTGGACGGCAGCCGGCCCCTCCTGCTGGCCACCGTGATGCTGCTGTTCGCCGGCACCGCCGGTGTCATCGCGCTCATCGGCCCCTACACGGCCGAGATCTACCCCATGGCCATCCGGGGCACCGCCGGCGGATGGGCCGCGGCCATCGGCAAGTCCGGCGGAGCCTTCGGCCCGCCCCTCATCGCACTGATTCTTTCGGCACCGGGCGGCATCCGTACCGCCGCGGTGTCCGTCGCGCTCCCCATGGCCCTGGCAGGACTCGCCCTTGCCGTCCGCGGGAGCAGCCCGCAAGCGGCCGCCCAGACCCGTGAGGGCACCCCCACGCTCGACACCGAACTCGACCAGCTGGTCAGCAGCGAGACTGTTGCCGCCCAGGCGACGGCCTCAACGCCCGGTGCCGGCAAGGGAGGTGCGGCGCAATGACCGGGGGCGTCAACGGGATCGCACTCGCCGTCTTCGCCCTCTTCTTCCTGGCCGACACGGTCATGGGCCTCCTCGCCGCACGCCGGCGCAAGGCCGCCGACGAGCACACCCTGGACGACTGGGGCCTGGGCGGCCGCTCGTTGGACCAGGATCACCTGGTTCCTGCTCGGCGGTGACGTCCACACGGCCTACACCTTCGTCGCCGTGCCCGCGGCGATCCCCGGCATCGGCCAGACCGGCTACATCGGTCCGACCGCCTTCGTGCTCAATGCGGTCGTGACAGTGCTCCTCACCTTGGTCCTCAAGGCGGCCACGGCAGCCGAGGGCATGGATGCCACGTCCCCTGGGGACTACACAGCGGGTGCGTCAGAAGCAGAAGCCGTGCCCGCCCCCCTCCGGCCGGGCACTTCACCTGCGCCCCACCCCAGCTGAGCGCGTGATCCACGGACATCTACGCCGCCGCCCTGACACCGATCGACTCCAGGGCGGCGGCCACCGTCTTGCGCAGCGTCGCGGCGTCGGCACCGGCACGCGAGCGCAAATTGACGCCGTAGGCCAGAAGCGCCAGCAGATCGGCCGAGGCGTCGGGAGCGGCGCCGGCCGCAAGCTGCCCCCGACGCTCGGCGATGACGAGCGCCGCGTACATGGCGTCGCGCAGCTCACGGTGGTGCTGGTCCAGGACCGCGCGTACGTCCGGGTCGCTGTTCTCCGCCCCCGCGTACGCGTTGGAGACCATGCAGCCCCAGCGGGCGTACTCACCCGAGCAGCGGGCCTCGATCAGGCCGTCGAAGAACTCGGCAACGGCCGGCAGACCCCGCTCGTCCTCCGCCAGGCGCCGGAACATCGGCTGGGACCGCAGCTCCAGGTACCGGCGCAGCGCGGCCAGATAGAGCTCCTGCTTGCCGCCGAACGTGGCGTACAGGCTGGAACGGTTGAGCCCGGTCGCGGTCACCACGTCCTGGATCCCGGTCGAGGCCACGCCCTGCCGCCAGAACAGTCGCACCACGGTCTCCAAGGTGGCGTCCGGATCGAAGTGCTTGATGTCCGGCATGTTTCACCCCGCCATCCTGAAATAAGGATTCCAAGATACTCCCCGTTCAGTACGCCGCAAAGGTACTGACGGGAACAGACTGGGACAGGCCGCTCACCTGCGCGAGGCGTCCAGGTTCGTCCACGATTCACCCGCGACAGCGTCCAGCGCCGCGACCATGCCCCCATGAATCGCATACCAGCCCTCTGGGGCGCCGCCTACGGCTCGCGCACACCCCGCCTCCTCCGCTTCCTCGCCCGACGCGCGGTGCACCTCGCCGCCTTCGCCCGCGCCCTCGCCCTGGCCGACCACCGTCCGTTCACCAGCCTCTGACCGATGGGCGCCTCCGCACGGCTGGCGCGGGACCCTGCATACCCCTATCTTGGAACAATCGTTTCAAGATAAGCCCCGCTCCAGCCGCCAACCGGGAGGAACCAGCGCTATGACCACCCTGAACGCCGAACTGCGCACCTTCTACGAAGCCCGTCAGCAGCAAATCCCCGCCGAGATCAGGGAGATCATGCAGCGCGCCGGCCAGGAACTCGCCGACTCCGGCCAGGCCGACCGCGCTCTGACCGTCGGTGCGCAGGCCCCGCGCTTCAGCCTCCCCTCCGCGACCGGCCACACCCTGACCCTGGACGGCCTACTCGCCGACGGCCCGGTCATCCTGACTTTCTACCGCGGTGCCTGGTGCCCGTACTGCAACATCGCCCTGCGCGCCCTCCAGCGGCACCACGAGGCCATCACCACCCGCGGCGCCCGCCTGGTGGCCGTCTCCCCGCAGATCCCCGACGAGTCCCTCACCCTGTCCGAGAAGCACGACCTCGCCTTCGACGTCCTCAGCGACATCGGCTCCGACACCGCCAAGCAGTACGGCCTCGCCTTCGACCTCCCCGACGACCTCGCCACCGTCTACGACAAACTCGGCTTCGACCTCCAGCGCGTCAACCATGGCCACCCGCGCACCCTCCCGCTGCCCGCCACCTACGTCATCGACCGCGACGGAGTGATCCGCTGGGCCTTCGTCGACGCCGACTACACCACCCGCGCCGAACCGGCCGACATCCTCGCCGCCCTCGACGCGATGAGCTGACCGCGGGCAGCGAGCTGGGACCAGCGGTGGGTCGTCGCGGGGCTGATCCCGAAGAGATCGGCGACGACGATCGGCGGCAGGTCTGTGATGGCCTCCATCAGCGCGGTGTTGCCTGCGGCGCGTACGGGAAGGCCGCGTGGGCGGTGCCCGGCACGGCGACCGAGCCGACCGGCTACTGGATGAGCAACCTGCCTGCCACCACCCCGGTCGCCGATCTGGTGCGCTGGGCGAAGATGCGCTGGCGGATCGAGCACCCTGGCGCGGCTGGCACCACCACGTCCCCCTCGTCACCGCCGCCCGGGCCTTCCTCACCCTGCGGCGGCTCGACCCCAAAAGCCCAGATGCCGGCCTGACCCTCTACCAGGTCCTGCACCACCTGCGGCCGACCCCTGCCGACCAGCAGAACCAGAACCTAACGAAGCACTACTAGCTCCATGCAAGCACCGCGTCGGTCGGGAGGCAGGGGTGGCCCGGGGACCTGGCTCCGGTCCACTCCTGTCTGGGAGGCCTGTTACTGCCTGCCCCGCCTGAGAATGCCGGGCGGCATATTTTTACTCCTTTAGTTACGGGACTCCGGGATTCGACAAGTCAAGACACTGTCGCTTACTCATCGATTGGTCGGCTTCGGAGGCGTTGAACTTATCGCGAGTGTCATCCCGGGTCGGCATTTTCAGGCAACCGTGGAAGCCGGCGTCTCCCGCGGTCGTGGGACCGGAGATGAAGCATGCGGAACCCGGGTCGTCGGCCGGTAGCCAGTCCCCGCCCATGAGGACGGAACCGTGCGGCTAGATGTCGAAAGGTCCCGGAAAGTCGGGGCGATTCTGCGAGCAAGCCACCACGCGCACCTCACGGTCCGTGTCGTTCACAGCCGATGACGGCGCCGGATGCCTGGGTGGTGGTGCGGCCGAAGGCGTCGTACACCGTGCCCGTGGTCTCCAGGCGGTCTGCGCTGTCGTACGTGTACGACGTCGTCGTCTCGCCGGTCGATGTGCAGGCCGCGCCCACGTCGGCGGTCACCGTGGCCAGTGCGTGCGGTTGCTGTTGTTGTCGAAGGAGTAGTCGCGGCGCGTGCAGGCGCCGGTCGGGTCGGTGTCGTCCGCCCGCGTGAGGCGTCCGGCCGCGTCGTAGCTGTAACTACGGCTGCGGGTCTGCCCGTTTGTGTCCGCGTCCGTGACTGTCTGGTCCTGCACCGAGTGGTCCACCTCGTCGGAGGCCACGACGGTGCCGTCGCTGTCCTGGATGTAGACCCGGGAGGTCGTGACTCCGGTCTCGTCCTGCCCGATGGTCAGCGTGTAGCCGCCCGGCAGGGCCTCGGTGGGCAGGTCGCCGTCCGCGTTGTAGGTGGCGGCGAAGGTGCCGGCGACCGAGTCGGTGCGTGAGGTCTCCACACCGCGCGGGTCCTTGGACGTGTCGTAGGTGTAGGTAGTGCTGGAGGGGGCGGAGTCGGTGGTCTTCACCACGCGGCCGAGTGCGTCGTACTGCGTGCTCGCCGTGTTGCCGGTGCCATCGTTGTAGGTGAGCTCCCTGCCGAGTTGGTCGTAGGTGTGGGTGATGGTCTGCCCGTGGGAGGTGACCGTGGCCACGTCACCGCTGTCGGCGTCGTACGTGGTGGTGGTGTCGGGTACCGCGGTGCCCACGCCGCCGCTGACGGAGGTGGTCTTGAGCCGCCCTGCGCTGTCGTAGGTGTCGGTGGTGGTGCGGGTGACCGAGTTCGCGATCTCGGTCGTCTTGGCGGTGTTGCCCCACCGGTCGTACTCGATGGTCTTGGTGGGCAGATCCGTCGGGTTGGATCCGCCGCCGGTGACGGTGGCGGCCGGGCCGGTGGAGCAGACCAGGTCGGCCCATTCCGGCTTGCCGTTGCAGGCACCGGTGCCGGTGGCGGAGTAGTAGGTGGTCACCGTGGCGCCGGCGTCCGAGCCGGACGACTTGGGCAGGGTGGACTTGGTGACCCGGCCCTGCGAGTCGTACGACGTGGTGGTCTTCAGCGCGAGACCGGACGGATCGGTTGTCGTGGCCGTGGGCAGGCCCTTGCCGGCGGCACCACGCTGGTCGGCCTCATGCGTGAGAGGCGGGGTGCTTGAGTATCTGCCGCTTGCGCTGTCCCAAGCTGCCGCCTTTCTCATCGAGACCGGGATGGGTTGTGGCGGCTACCGGGCTCTGGGAGGGGTCGTGCGCGGCCGTCTGCGGCCAGGTGGACCTTGGTGCTCAGTCCGCCGCGGGAGCGTCCGGGCGCGTGATCGGCGGGCTCGCCGGAGTGGGAAGCCCCTTTTTGCTTGCTCCGCAAGCGTGTTGGTGGGCCCGGACGACCGTGGAGTCCACAGACACCGTCCAGGCGAGGTCGTCGTCGGCGTCCGCCGCCGCCAGGACCGCTGCGAGGATCCTCTCCCAGGTGCCATCGAGGGCCCACCTGATCAGCCGCTTGCGAGCGGTCTGGAACGAGCCGAGCTCGTCGGGCAGGTCTCGCCAGGGCGAGTGGGTGCGGTACTTCCACGCGATGGCCTCAGAAGTGCGGCGGTGGTCGGCCCATCGCCGCCCGCGGACCGGATCGGCAGGCACCAGCGGCTCGATCCGGTCCCGCATCGCATCGGTGATCACTACTCGACAGCGTGACCCGCACCTTCCGTGATCTGGAGGTGACGACCGTCTGGGAGCAGATGGACCTCGACGACGGCAGTATCTCGACCGCGATCCGTGACAACGACGGAAATCTCATCAACGTCTTCCAGCAAGGGGCGAGCCCGGTCGGCTGACACGGCGAACCGGTCAACCTGGCCGCCGAGCCAGATTCAGCCGCTCCGGACGTAGGCGATGAGCCGGCCCTCTCGTGCTGCCGATTCGCAGCGCCGGTTCCCCGCAGTTTCCGTGGCAGTGCTGCCGTTCACCGGAGTGCGAGCCGTCGCCAACTCCGCGCCGTCGCTAACTCCGCGCGAACTCAAGCAGGTCCTTGTTGAAGATCTCGGCGTACTTGGGCACCATCGCGAGGCCGTGAGGCGCGCCCTCGTAGACCTTGTACTGCGCGTCCTCGACGATCTTGGATGATTTGGCGCCCGCGGAGACGATGGGCACGATCTGGTCGTCGTCGCCATGCACGATCAGTGTCGGCACATCGACCTTCTTCAGATCCTCGGTCGTGTCCGTCTCGGAGAACGCCTTGATGCAGTCGTAGGCGCCCTTGATGCCGACCGTCATGCTCCAGAGCCAGAACTCGTCACGCGTTCCCTGGGAGACGGTCGAGCCCTCACGGTTGGCACCGTAGAACGGGGCACTGAGGTCCTTGTAGTACTGCGAACGGTCCGTGAGCACACCCTGGCGGATCTCGTCGAACACCTCGATCGGCAGGCCCTCAGGGTTGGCTTCCGTCTTCAGCATCAGCGGCGGGATCGCGCCCAGCAGGACCAGCTTGGCGACCCGTGACGTGCCGTGCCGGCCGATGTAACGGGTGACTTCGCCGCCGCCGGTGGAGTGCCCGACCAGAATGACGTCGTGCAGGTCCTCGGCTTCGATGACCGCGGCCAGGTCGTCGGCGTACGTGTCGAGGTTGTTGCCGTCCCAGGGCTGACCGGAGCGGCCGCCACCGCGCCGGTCGTGAGCGATGGCGCGGAATCCGTTGTCCACCATGAGCTTCATCTGGGGGTCCCAGGCGTCGGCGGTGAGCGGCCAGCCGTGGGAGAAGAGCACGGGCTGGCCCGAGCCCCAGTCCTTGTAGAAGATCTGCGTGCCGTCCTTGGCGGTGGCGAAGGGCATGGATGCACTCCTCTCGATGTCCGCTCGCGGGCCCCTGACGTCACGCCCATTCGGGGTTGACGCGAAAGCGGCGAGGCATGAGGTCAACGTTAAGTGCAGGGCAGCGATTCAGCGCGTCCGGAACCACCGCTTCGGTACGGGTGGGACGGTCTCTGCCTGACAGGCGAGGAAGTGGTCTGTCTCGTACGGTGGTCCTTGCGGTCAGGAGAATTCGCCGGTTACG
Organism: Streptomyces sp. NPDC021562; assembly: GCF_040640875.1. Classification (NCBI taxonomy): domain Bacteria; kingdom Bacillati; phylum Actinomycetota; class Actinomycetes; order Kitasatosporales; family Streptomycetaceae; genus Streptomyces; species Streptomyces sp. NPDC021562. Next base: position 156,315 of record NZ_JBFACN010000017.1, on the reverse strand, counting down.
CCACCCGAGGGAACTCCGGGCACAGTCACCCACCCGCCCTGGACCTCACCACCGGTGGCGGGAGGCAGCCAGGTGGTCACGGGTCGTTGCTGCTCGTTCTGTGACACGTGGAGGGCAGGACATGGGATCCGACGTTGACGTGCTGGTCGTCGGCGCTGGTCCAGCGGGGTTGCTGCTCGCAGGTGACCTGGCCGAGGCCGGAGTGCGCTGCACCGTGGTGGAACGGCGAGCAGGGGAATCCCAGCTGACCCGCGCATTCGCCGTTCACGTCCGAACGATGGAGCAACTGGACGCCCGCGGCCTGGCCGACGACGTGCTTCTGACCGGCCTGCGCAACCCGATCTTGCAATTTCTGCGGATCGATCTGTCGCACCTGCCGACCCGTTACCCCCACGTGCTCGTGACGCCCCAGTACAACACCGAGCGACTCCTCCTGTCCCGCGCCCTGACACACGGCGTGAACATCATGCGGGCCCACGAAGTGACCGGCGTCCAACGCATCGGTCGGTCTGGAAGAAATCAAAGACGTCGCCCGCCAGGCGCTCGGCAGCGACTTCGGCATGCACGACCCCCGCTGGCTCTCCAGATTCCACAGCGACGAACGCCAGTCACCCCGCTACCGGGTAGGCCGGGTATTCCTCGTCGGCGACGCCGCCCACGTCCATTCCCCGGCCGGTGGCATGGGCCTCAACACCAGCATCCAGGACTCCGCGAACCTGAGCTGGAAACTCGCAGCCGTTCAGCGTGGGCGCGCACCAGACACCCTGCTCGACAGCTGTCAGAACGAACGGCACCCGGTGGGACGACGGGTCCTGCGGATGAGCGGGGCACTGCTCCGCGGCGTCCTCACCACACCACGGGCACTGTGCGGCCTTCGTGACCTGTCAGCGCGTACGGTGCTGCAAACCCCACCAGTGGCCCGACGACTGGCCATGGCAATCTCGGGAATCGACATTTCCTACGCCGCCCCGGTCGGCGCGCATCCCCTTGTCGGGAAGCGGGCACCTGACGTCCCCCTCAGCGACGGACGCAGACTCTACGAAGCCCTCCGCAAGCGACGGCTCGTCCTTGTCACACCGCACGACACGGAGCACTTCCCCTCACTGATCACGGAGTGGGCCGGAGAGGTGGAGATCGTATCCCCGAAGGACGCCACCAAAAAGAGCGTTCTGGTCAGACCAGACGCCTATATCGCATGGGCCACCTCGGACGAGTCACCCGAACATCGCATCGACGCGGCCCGCAGAGCATTGACCGAATGGTGCGGCCCACAAGGCACCGGCTCCGCAGCCTCCTCACCGCACTGAGGTCACGACCGGAACTGTTGCGGCCACGTCCTCGGGGCCGGCCGAACGCTCAAGCAGCACCAACGTTTCCGCCGGGGCACCCTCGTAATCATGGACGGAAGACCACCTCTACTCCGCCAAACACCAGATCGTGCCCGACGCAACAGCACTTTGGTCGTCGCCGTCGGCCGGCCGGTGCCCGGCAACCGCAACGGCTGCAAGGCTGGGATGAGTCGTCCAGGGACGCGGCCTTATCGAAGGTGGCCAGGGTGTGTTCGATGGCAGTCCCGCCGTCCTGCCGCATAGCAAGACCCCTCCTGCCCCTTCTCGCAACCTTGACGACGTGGTCCGAATGGGTCCGTCACTTCGCGGGGCGTGGCAGCACGGCGAGTGCGGTGCTGGCGATGTCCGTCAGCATCTCCTCGTCGGCTCCGGCCTTGCCCAGTGCTTCGATGCCGCGCAGAACGGCGAGTACCAGCGCGGCCAGCTGTCCGGGGTCCGCGTTCGCGTCGAGGTCGCCATGGCGCTGACAGGCGGCGATGTCGTCCTTCAGCAGTGCGTGGAGCGCTTCGATGGCCGTATGCGCACGGTCGGCCACGGTCTTGTCGTGTTCGGCCAGCTCGGCGGTGCCCTTGGCCAGCAGGCATCCGCGCTGGGCGGTGTCCGCTGCGGTGGCCGCGGACACCGCGTGTATGTGGGCGGACAGGCGTGTGTACGCGTTCTCGTCGTCGTCGCAGTGCAACTGCTGGGCCGTGGCCTCGACGACCGAGGTGCAGTAGTCGTCGAACACACGGTGGAAGAGGTCCTGCTTGCCGCCGAACGCGCCGTACAGGCTGCCTTTGCCGAGGCCGGTCGCGGCGGCGATGTCGTCCATGCTCGTGCCCGCGTACCCGCCGGCCCAGAACCGCTCTCGCACGGTCGCCAGTACCTGCTGTTCGTCGAATTTCCGAGGGCGCGCCATGAACGTCACTCTACGCTTTCTTGACCGCTTCGTCCATAACGGTTAGTGTTATGGACGAAGCGGTCAAGAACTATCGAGGAGTCGCGCGTCATGACGGAAGTACTCGCAGGCAAGGTGGCCGTGGTCACCGGGGCGAACAGCGGCATCGGACTGGCCACGGCGCGGCGGTTCGCCGCCGAAGGCGCCCATGTGATCATCACCGGCCGGCGCCAGGACGCGCTGGACGCGGCCGCCGCCGAGATCGGACCCAACGTCACCGCCGTCCGCGGAGACGTAGCCAGCCCGGCCGACCTCGACCGGCTGTTCTCGGTCATCGCCGAGCAGGGCCGCCGTATCGACGTGCTCTTCGCGAACGCGGGGGGCGGAGAATTCGCAACGCTGGAGCAGGTGACGGAGCAGCACTTCGACGACACCTTCAACATCAACGTCCGCGGGACGCTCTTCACCGTCCAGAAGGCACTCCCGCTTCTCAACGACGGCGCCTCGGTGATCCTGACCGGATCCACCGCCGCCACCACCGGCGGAGAGGCGTTCGGCGTCTACGCCGCCTCCAAAGCCGCGATCCGCTCCTTCTCCCGCACCTGGGCCAACGAACTGCGCGGCCGCGGCATCCGTGTCAACACCCTGGTGCCCGGACCGATCAAGACCCCGGGAATCACCGGCCTCGCGCCCAACGAGGAAGAAGCCAAGTCGCTCCGCGCCTTCTTCGCGCAGCAGGTTCCCCTCGGTCGCATGGGCGAGCCCGCCGAAGCAGCCGCCGCCGCACTCTTCCTCGCATCCGACCAGAGCAGCTTCGTCACCGGTGCCGAGCTCTACGTCGACGGTGGACTGAACCAGATTTGAGTGATCCCCCATTCCGCAGCGGGGAGGGGCGAGAGACCCCCGCCTGCAGGAAGACAGGATTCGCCTGCCGCGTGACCCTGCCGTACCGGGCGTACACGCACCGACCACTCGCAAGGCCGTCCGGAGATCTCGGCCTCCTCGGCGGTCTCCGCGATTCAGGCGTGGTCCCGGGAACCGAGCACCGTGGTGGTACTGACGGCTGTGACGGCGCTGGCGCCCTGCTCCTTGTCAGGACGACCACTGCATGCTCTGCGAGGCCACACGCTCAGCAAACCGCTCCCTCAATATCGGCGACCGGTGGATGGCCCGCTCGATCTCGCCAGAACGGGTGCACAGCGACCGGTCGCCGAGCACGCCTGTGAGTCGCTGCTTCCGGCGCACTGGTGCCCATCGGAGCCACGGCATGGAGTGCGCCCACAGGGCCTCGACCGAGCGGGTGCCTTGCGGCGTGCCGGAGAGTGACCTGTCGCGTCCGTCCGCAGGTGCCTTCTAGCCTCGTCGGCATGCTGGGGCTTCCTGCACATGTCCGTGCCTGCCTGTTCGATCTCGACGGGGTGCTCACCCAGACCGCGAAGGTGCACGCGGCTGCCTGGAAGGAGATGTTCGACGGGTATCTCCGCGAACGCGCGACGCGCGAGGGGACCGGGTTCGTGCCGTTCGACGCGGCTGGCGACTACGACGAGTATGTGGACGGCCGTCCCCGGGAGGACGGCGTGCGTACGTTCCTCGCCGCACGCGGGGTGCACCTGCCCGAGGGATCGCAGGACGACCCGCCGGACGCGGAGACGGTGAACGGCCTGGGCCACCGGAAAAATGAGCTGGTCCTGCGGCGCATCCGCGAGGAAGGCGTGGCACCCTACGACGGCTCGGTCCGCTTCGTGCACGCGGCGCGGGCGGCGGGCTTGCGCTGCGCGGTGGTGTCGTCGAGCGCGAACACGCGGGATGTCCTGCGAGCGGCCGGCATCGAGGACCTGTTCGACGAGCGGATCGACGGGGTGGTCGCCCACGAACGCCGGCTGCGGGGCAAGCCCGCCCCGGACACCTACCTGGAGGCCGCCCGAGGGCTGGAGACGGATCCTGGGCAGGCCGCGGTGTTCGAAGACGCCCTCGCCGGCGTCGAGGCCGGGCGGGCGGGACGGTTCGGCGTGGTCGTGGGTGTCGACCGGGTCGGCCAGGCGGAGCAACTGCGAGCCCATGGTGCCGATGTGGTGGTCCGTGACCTGGCGGAGCTCCTGGAGGAACGGTGATCACCCATCCCAGCTTCACGGTCGAGCCGTGGTGTCTGCGTGAGACCGAGCTGAACCTGGACGTGCTCGCGCAGAGCGAATCGGTCTTCGCCCTCTCCAACGGGCACGTCGGGTGGCGCGGCAACCTCGAGGAGGGAGAGCCCCACGGACTGCCCGGCGCATACCTCAACGGCGTCCACGAACGGCATCCGCTCCCCTACGCCGAAGCGGGCTACGGATATCCCGAGTCCGGCCAAACGATGATCAACGTCACCGACGGCAAGATCTTCCGTCTACTGGTCGACGATCACCCGTACGATCTGCGCTACGGCCGACTGGTCGCGCACGAGCGGGTGCTGGACTTCCGCTCGGGCATCCTCAGCCGCACCGCGCGATGGACTTCACCCGGCGGTCGTACGGTGCGGATCTCCTCGCGGCGGCTCGTGTCCTTCACGCAGCGCTCGGTGGCCGCAGTGGTCTACGAAGTGGAGCCGGTCGACGGACCGACCACGGTGGCCGTACAGTCCGAGCTCGTCGCCAACGCGCAACTGCCGCGGATCCAGGGCGATCCGCGCGTGGCCGCGGCAATCGAGTCACCGCTGCTGACCGAGGAGTAGTTCAGAAACTCGGCGGTCTGCTTGGCGTTCATGAACTGGGTGGGCATGCAAGATCCTCAAGGTCACATGGGCGAGAAGGCCCGAGCCTCTGCTGCGAACCACGGTTTGCCGAGGCAGTGCATCGAGTGGTAGGTAAACACGCCCTTGCGAGCGCAAGCATCTGAGCTCAGGCGCCAGAAGTTCCGGTCTTGGGTGTGCAGCAGTGCCCGGGCGCCGCGTGGAGCGAGGTACTCAACGGGGTCCTCTTGCCGGCTGTCTTCGGTCGGCCAATCGCTGGCCGCCCCTTTTTCGCGCTCGCGCTCGCGCACGGTGACGTCACTTGCGCCCACCCTCGATTCGACCCCGGAGGGCGCGCACGGATCGAGACTCAGCGGCAGATGAGTCGGGCTGCAAGCTGGCTTCTTATCGGCTTGCACTGGCTGAAGTCGACCCCAGATGGTGTGCACTGAAGCGTGGTTCCTGGCGAAGGCGGTCATGCGAGACATGGGAGCTGGAGCCGTCTCTTGTAGTGGTGGCATCCTCCGGAAGGACGTCTGTCAATGTGAGGTGCCATGAGAAGTTGGACAGAGGAATCCCGGGAGAAAGCGACGGCCTCCCCACATCCTTCACACCGACGGCTCGTCGTACTCTGCTCTGTCCGTGGACGGCCAGTCGAATGCAGTACGCGGGACAGGCTTCCGGCCCGCGTACAAGTACCAGGTGAAGCTGGCAGCGACCGCGTCGGCCGGGTGAGCGCGATGCCCCGGTGATCGGCGCCGACATGGCCAGCACCACCGTTCGGCGTGGATGGGGGCGATCGGCCGATCGCCTACATCGCTTTCGCCGTCAGCGCGGCAGCGCCTGCGAGTTGACCCTCACCCTACGGTGCGAAACCAGGCTCTGGCCGTACTTCGTGGTCGTACACGGTGACGGGTATCTGCCCGGTAGTACGTTCTCCCCGCCCGGTTCCGCCTCCGCCACACCGCGGCCTGGAGACTGCCGGTGTCACCCGAGGACAGGCGCCGGAGGGCGGCGGACGCCTCTGCATCGGAGGCGGCCGGGCCACCGCATCCGAGTCTCCTGCTCCGATGCGTCGTGTCCGGGCGGAGGCCACGAAACCCTGAAGCTGCCTTCCGTGTGCTCGTCGCGGCGGTGGAACTCCGCGGAGTCGGGCACGCCGATCCGCAGAGGCCCACTGCCGGTACGGTTCCCCATGCCCCGATGACGGGAGGGGGACCAACCCCCGCGCGGAGAATGCGCTCACTCACCCATATTCTTCTCGGCCGGAACATCGGCGACGGGGAAGTTCTGGTGGAACACGTTGTCGGGGTCGATCTGCTTCTTGATGTCACGGAGCCGTTGGAGCGTCGTGCCGGGGAAAGCCTCGGCGAGTCGTTCCGGCGTGAAGGCCGACTCGAAGCTGAGGTACAGACCGTCGAGCGAAGGGTGCACCGCTGCCCAGGCGTCGTCGAATTCCCGAGACGCGTACGGTGCCACGGCCGTGATCGAGAAATTCTGGTGCCGATGGGCATAGGCCGTGGCGTCGGCCGGCACATCGTTGATGGCGCCTCCCACGGAACGGATCTGCAGCAGCTCGCCGAACCCGGCACGGGCCAGCCCTTCGAGCCGCTCGCTGAGTTCTCCGTCGAGGTGGACGGCCAGGCCGCTGTGTGTGCGGCCACTCTGCTGTCCCCGGTGGGGAGTCCGTGTCGCGGCCACCACGTCGGCATACGGCAGGAGTTCCGCGTGGCGTCCGACTACCGGCGCGACACTCAGGAAGGGGGCCAGGTCACGTCCGGCCGCTGTCGGATCGTCCCCGGCATGGACCACGGTTGCCAGGGCGAACCCGCCATCCATGATGTAGAGGAAGGCGGAGATCTGCCGGGGGGCGGCTTCCACCGCCTCTCCCCAGGCACGCAAGAAGGGCGCGAGGCGGTCAGTTCGGTACTGAAGAGTCGCCCGGGCGACGACAGGTGTACGGGAGGCGCGGAACTCCAGGGAGGTGACGATGCCAAGATTGGCACCGGCCCCGCGAACGGCCCAGAAGAGATCCGGTTGCCGTTCACCGTCGAGCGTGAGGACGCTGCCGTCGGCGGTGACGATCTCCACTGCCGTGACGCGGTCGATGGTCAGTCCGTGTGCTCGGCCCATCAGCCCGATGCCGCCGGCGGTCGCCAGGCCGCCGACGCCGACATCCCCGGAGTCGCCCGAGCTGATGGCCAGTCCCCAGGGATACAGTGCCGCGGCGACCTCGCCCCAGCGGGCGCCGGGACCGATGCGGACGAGATCGCTGCCGGGGCTGACCCGCTCTACGGTGTCGAGCCTGCTCAGATCGATGACGGTGCCGTGCTCATTGGTGGAAATGCTGCTGATCCCGTGCCCACCACTGCGGATGGACAAGGGACCTTCCGAATCACGGGCAAAATCGAGCGCCTCCGCCACTTCTGCCGTCGACCGCGGCAGCACCACCGCCGCCGGGGCACCGGTGGCGGTGTAGACGTGCCTCAGATCCGCATGGCGCGGGTCGCCGGGGCGGACGATGTCGAGCATGGTGGATGCCTTACTGGGCGGGTTGAGGAGGCGGGAGGAGGGCCGGCGGTGGGGGCGGCGAAGTAGTTCAGCGCCTCGGCGGACGCTGAGGTTCCCGCATCCGGCGGCTGCTGCTCCGGCAATCCACCTGCCATATCAGGCGGATTACCCTCTGCTGATGCGTCAGCGAACGCACCTCTGGGCCCGGCGCCCGCGGGCGTCACTTCACGAGTTGCGGGTAAAGGGTCTCGATGTCCGCGGCCAGCCCCGCCTTGACGCGCCGGGACAGGTCGTCGGCGAGCACTTCGTACACTCCGGACTCGACCCCGTCGATGGCGAGCGCGGCGACGTCCTTCGGGCTGGACTTCGCCGCGTCGACGCCTGCTGCCATGTCGGTGTCGACGTAACCGACGTGCAGACCTGTCACATCGATACCGCGCGGCTTCAGCTCCAGCCGCAGGGAGTTCGTCTGCGACCACAGGGCCGCCTTGGACGCACTGTAGGAACCGGCGACACCGATCCAGGAGAGGACGGAATGGACGTTGAGAACGTGGCCGCCGCCGTTGGCCTCGATGATCGGAACGAAGGCACGGGCGACCTGCAAGGGGCCGTAGAAGTTCGTCTCGAACTCGCGCCGGATGTCCTCGATCGGCGAGGTGAGGAACGACGCCTGCACCGAGACGCCCGCGTTGTTGATGAGTACGGTGACGTCCCGCGCCTGCTGGGCTGCTGCGGCCACCGATGCGGGATCGGTGACCTCCAACGCCAGCGGCACGACGTCCGGGTTGGTCACCGAGCGAGGGTCCCGTGCCGTGGCGTACACCTTGGCCGCGCCACGCGCCAGTACTTCTTCGACCAGCGAGCGTCCCAGTCCGCGGCCGCCGCCGGTGACAAGTACCACTGCCTTTTCGAGCGATGTCATGTCCAGCTCCTCAGGAGAACTCGTCGTCCCCGAAATCCCAACCGACCGTCATGGTGGCACACGTATGACACTGATACGTAGAGGCGACGCACACGTCATGAGACATGTGCTTGGCAGGTTCGTCAAGCTACCGCATACGTATATAGGCATCTGCGGGCAGGCCGCGTCCCTTCCGTGCGACGTGCGAGGTCTGGCGGCGCCACACGGGTGCGAGATGCCCTCAGCGCAGAAAGTCCAGGACCTCCCGCGCAAACTCTTCGTGGTGCTGGAACAGGAAGCCGTGTCCGGAGTCCGGGTATATGCGCACGCGGGCGTTGGGCAGTGAGTTTCCGAGGAGTTGGAGTGCGGGGGGCGGGATGACCAGGTCGTTGTCGCCGCCCGCGACGAGTGCCGGCTGCTCGATCGCGTCGAGTCTGTGCAGCGCGTCCTGATCGGGCACGCCCCATTCGAGTATGGCCTCGTACTGGGCTTCCCGGGCGTCCGCACTCACCGGCAGATCTCGGTCGTGCTCCCGTTCCATGGAGCGTCCGAGGAGTTCCAAGCCGCTGCGCTGACTGGACTCGGTGTGGTTGAAGAAGGTGTACAGATAGTCCTGGGCCCCTGGCTGGTCGAAGTTGACGTGGGCGAGGACGTCGTCCCGCAGTCCGTGGATGCCCGGGGCGCCGCGAGGGGCGGTTGCCGCGAGGACGAGCCGACGTACGGCGGTCGGCTGGATCAGGGCCAGCTCCTGGGCTGTGTAGCCGCCCATGGAGAACCCGAGCACGTCCATGTGCCGCACTCCGAGGGCCTGGAGGAAATCCATGGTGTCGAGGGCGGTGTTCCGGATGGTCCGGGGAGTGCTGCCGTTGCTCAGCCCGACGCCGGCGTTGTCGAAGGCGATGACATCGCGTTCCGTGGCCAGTGCGTCCACCAGAGCGGGATCCCAGCTGTCCAGTGTGCCGCGGAAGTGCTGGAGAAGAAGCAGCGGAGGCTGTGCGTCCCTGGGACCGCACCGGCGGTAGGCATAGGTGATGCCGTGGGCCGCTCCGACCTTGCGGTTCGGCGTCTCTATGTACATGTGGGCTCCTGCGCCGGTGAAGTGCTCAGGGGCAAGCGGTGAGCACATGGACCACGTCGAGTCTGACGCCGTCCCGGGCGCCGGCCATCAGCCAATTGACTGTACGCGGCTCTTGCAGGCGGTGGAGCGCGGGCGATTTTACGCAGTCACGGTTTCGGAGCGGGCGTGTCGGCCCTCCGGGCGTGCCGAGTCTCCGCGCCGTACGGGCAGGACCGGAAAGGGCCAAGACTGGCCGGCCGCCGACGACGAAGGTGCGCCCCGGCCGCTCTGCAGGTCTCTGCCCGGCCGGGGTCAGCGCTCGCCCGGAACGGCACCGCGCGATGTGACCGGGGTGTACATGACCGACCGGTCCTGCTTGTGACGCTGGACGAGGCCCTTCGCGACGAGTCCCTCCAGAGTGTTGCGCACGACCTGGGGGGTGGGGACCCTGTCGGGATGTGCCTTGATCAGCTCTTCGCGCAGCTCCTGCGCCAGGCGCGGCCTGTCGTGCTTCTTGACCAGGTCCAGCAGAAGGTCTCCGAGGAGAGGGCGCCGCGCGGCACGTCCCCGGGGTGCCTTGTCCTTGCGCGATGACCCACGCACGGCGGCTCCGGCCGCGCGCGGATGCGACGTGGACTTCTCCTTGGCGTCCGTGCTCGGTGCCTTCTCCGGCTCAGTGGCCCGAGCCTGCTCCGGCACAGTGGTGGAGTGCTCCGCGAGGTTCAGGATGTCCAGGAGGAGCTTCTCCTCCTGGCGCAGAGCGTCGAGCTGACGCTGCAGCTCTTTCTGCTGCCGGTGGTTGTCCTCCAGGTCGGACGCGGCCTGCTCCATGTATCGCGACCGAACCGTGGCGGCGGCTGACTTGGTGGGCACAGCCTTCACTCCCTTGCATGTGGATGACCTGGGCATAGTACTCAGGAATGCCCACATGTGACGAGCGGGAGGAAGACATGCGACTGCGACCGCGGGTGACACGTGGCGGGTCCGGGACCGGCGCACCTCGTCAGGCGGGCGGAAGGGGGACCCTGGTGAGAGTGTCCCAGTCCAGCAGCGCGTCCTCCTCACCGGCGGGCACGAGTTCATAGGTGTGTTCCAGCCACCGGTGCACTTCGGTCAGGTCGGCCGCAAGGGTCGCCCTTCCCCGTGGGCGCTCCAGTCTCAGGTACAGCAGGGGAGTGGCGGACTGTGCGCGTGAGGGCCAGACCCTGAAGTCGCCGTCTCCGCTGAGGCCTTTGACGCCGGCGCTGAGGACATCGCGCCCCACCACCCAGGTGACGGGGGTGCCCGCGGACACGCGAAGCTCAAGGTGCACGGCGAGTGGATCGTCGGCGCCGTACCGGAACGTACATTCGACCGTGCTGTCTTCTGGCGGCGCCGACAGGAGGTGGAGGCTGGTGCTCAGCTCCGAGAGCGGCGTCCGCGCGCCGTTGCTGCGGTCGAGTCTGTCAGTCATGCGCACGGTGCCCTTTGTGTCAGATGACTCCGGCCCCACCGGGGCCGCCCGAGCCCACCGGCAGCGGACTTGGGCGGCTCCGGCATCTGCTGTGACGCAGAGACGGGAACCGTTCGGATCTACTGGCGGGGAAGCGTCACTTCGGGAGCCAGTAGAACGGCGATTCCGTTGGTGTGCGCGACCGCGTCACTGACCCGCGGGTTGAAGAGGGCCGCGACCGCGCCACGGTGGTGGGGGCTGACGACCAGCAGGTCCGCCTTGAAGTCCTCCGCCGCAGCGGAGATGACGGAGGGCACCAGGTTCGTCAGGCTGTGGGCCAGGTGCCCTTCTGGCTCCAGACCAAGGCCCCGGAGTGTGGTCAGAGCCTCCTCCAGAATCGCCTCGCCCCGGCCTTCCTCCTCCAGCTTCACGACGGTGTCGCCGGCGACCATGGACGTCACGACGTGAAGGACGTGGACCGTGGCGTTCGCCGAGCGGGCCAACTCGCCGGCCATCAGGAGCGCCGTCTTCCGGGCGGCACTGGGATCGATGGCCACCAGGATGCGATCGAACACGGCGTTCTTCCTCTCTGCGACCGCCGCAGCCGGGGCGTGGCGGTGTGGGGACGTATGCGGGAAGGCGGTTACCCCTGCAGAACAATATGACTGGTCATCTTAGAAGTCAACGGCGGCTGTGGCCTCCCGGCGAAGCCGGGTCAGGGCAGCAGTGGCGGCCCGACGATCTGGATGCCGTGTGCGGCGGCGAGCCGGGTCAGTTCCTCCGGGTCGGGGCCCGGTCCGGCCTCCGTGGACACGGTGCCGTCGAACGGCACGCCCACGTCCGCCACGAACGCGTCGAAACCTCCGCCCGGAGAGTGCAGCGTCAGAAAGCGGGCCGTCGGGGAGGTCACGACGAAGCCGTGCGCCAGTCCGCGCGGCAGCAGCGCCAGTCCGCCCGCCCCTACGCTTCGTACCTCGTTGCCGACCTCCACCCGCAGGGTGCCGTCCAGGATGAGGAATGTTTCCTCGTCGGACTCGTGCAGGTGAAGCGGCGACATGTAGCCGCGTTCACCGGTGTGCTCCAGCAGTGCGTAGGCGCCCGCGGTATCGGCGGCCCGCGCCCGCATCCGTACGAGACCGCCGAGGAACCGTACCGCCTGCTGAGTGTCGGGGTCTGTCAGGACGGGGGATGTGATGTTGCCGGACAGGGAAGTCACTGCTCTCCTCGCTTCCGTTCGGTTCGGGTGGACATTCGGGCAGAGAGCGGAGCGAGCCGTCCAAGACGGATGCGTCATCGCTTCATGCCGAATCGGCATGCGCCGACTCACATCCGTGCGCCAAGATCACGGCGGCGGTACCGTCGGATCGGACGGAAATCTGGTGTTCATGGACTTTTGACAATCTCAAGCAGACCGGCCATATTGGCCGTATGCCTCAGGTGAGCGTCAGGGGAAAGCTGGTCGAACACGCGGAGACCGTGTTCCGTCGTCAGGGCTTCAACGGCGCCAGCGTCGCGGACATCACCAATGCGGCGAATGTGCCGAAGGGCTCCTTCTACAACCACTTCAAGAGCAAGGAAGAACTCGCCGCCGAGATAGTCCGCCGCTACAGCCGCGGGACGGATGTGAGCATGCTCGGAACCGAGGGTGTCTCGGCGATGGAGCGGTTGCGCGCGCACTTCACCGCACAGGCCTCGCGTACCAACTCCACCGGTGTCGAGTACGGATGCCTGCTGATGACCATGGCGAGCGAGGGACCTGTGGTCGGTGACGAGGTCGGGACGGTCGTTCGCCGCAGCATCGCCGCGTGGATCGGCGTACTGGCCCCGGTGATCGAGGAGGGGCAGCGGTCGGGTGAGATCACCTCAGAGGAGACCGCGAGCGACCTCGCTGCTTTCCTGATCGACGCTTTCGAGGGCGCGGGCCTGCGCGGCAAGGCGACACAGAACGAGGCCGCCGCCATGCGCTCCCTGAACCTGGCCCTCAACGCCATCAAGGCTTGACCCCGGCATTCCTTCTGCGAGTGGCGTGATCAGCCCCACGCTGTTCTCTCTCCGTGTGCGCCGTACCGTGCCCGAGGGGCGTACCGGCGCCCTCTCGACCGTCAGGGGCGCAGAGCCTCGAGGGCGATGCTCATCTCCTCGGCCAAGTGCGCGTGATCGGCCGCGGTCCTGGCCCGTAGCGTGACACCTTCGAAGAGGTCGAGCAAGAAGGCGGCCAAGGCGGCGGCGGGCCAGGCCGTGGTGATCTCGCCGGACGCCTGACCGTCCACGATGGTGGCGGTCATCGCATCGGTCCAGCTTTCCAGGGCCTCCCGAACCGCCGCACGGACTTTCTCGCCGGCATTGACGCCATCACTGGCCAAGGTGCCGAGCAGACATCCGAACTCGATCCCGGAGCTACGGATACGCTCGACCTGCGCGGTCAGGTGTCTTTGCAGGCGCTCCAGAGCAGGGCCGTGACCTTCAAGCACCGAGTAGTCGGTGGCCCGCGCGTAGCGCAGGACGATCACGACGGCGAGGTCCTGCTTGCTGCGGAAATGGTTGTAGAAGGACCCCTTCGGCACGCCTGCCGCCTCGGTGACGTCCTGGATGCTCGCACCACTGAACCCCTTGCGGCGGAAGACGTCCTCAGCCTTGTCAACCAGTCGTTCCCGAACACTGATCTGTGGCATGTTCCCCACTCCTCGGCGGTACGTGGCGGTACGGCTGGCGCGCCCGCGAAGCAGTGCCCGGCCGGCGGTCGCGGTCGGACGAGTGACGTCGGCGCCGTGAGGCTCTGTGCGGGGTACGCCCGCGACGAACCTGCTCCCATGTCACCGGTCACTGTTTCGACGACAGGCGCGGGACGGGCGTCCTCACGACAGTCGACGGGCGTCCTCACGACAGTCACGGTGTGACCGGTGTCGGTGAGCGTGGCGTCGCCGCCGTGCTCGGCCCCCGCCGACGGTGCGGTGTATGCCCTCCGCCACGAGGTTCGGCCGGCTGCGGCCGGAACGGAGGGGACCGGTGGGGCGAGACACGTCGACGTGTCCCCGGACATCTCTCATCCCCTCTTCGTCTTGGGTCGCTCACCGCTCCGGACGGCCTCGCGGTCTGGTCCTGGTCGCACACGCCATGAATGTGTCCGGTCGTCTTGGGAAAGTCAAGTCAACTCCGCACGGCGAGCTGTCCTTCGGTACGAGTGCCGACCTGCGGTCAAGAGTGGGGCCACAAAGATTCCACTACCGCTCGCGATGCTGGGACCGATGGCCGGGTGGGACACACCCGGACCATCCGTTTCCCGCACACATTTCGTCTTCCCTCACACGGAGTTGCTCATGACCACGTATCGCGCAGTCGAGGTCGCCCCGGACGGGAGCCTTCGTCTCACTGAGCGGGAGCTGGTCCCGCCGGGGCCGGGGCAGGTGCGTATCCGGGTGGAAGCGTGCGGCATCTGCCACAGTGACTCGATCGTCGTGCATCCGCATGACGATGGGGAGACCGGGCGGGTTCCCGGGCATGAAGCCGTCGGCCGCGTCGACGCTCTCGGTGAGGGCGTCACGGGGTGGAGCGTGGGCGACCGGGTGGGTGTGGGATTCCTGGGCGGCCACTGCGGGGTGTGCGCGGCATGCCGACTGGGTGACTTCGTCGGCTGCACCGACCAGCCCTACACGGGTGTGCATGTCGACGGCGGCTACGCGGAGTACATGTACGCCCGGCAGACCGGCCTGGTGGCCGTGCCGGAGGAGATGAGCGCCACCCGGGTGGCGCCGCTGCTGTGCGCCGGGTTCACCGTGTACAACGCCCTGGTCGACAACGTACGGCAGTCAGGCGGTCTGGTGGCCGGTGACCTGGTGGCCGTGCAGGGCATCGGCGGCCTTGGACACCTGGCCCTGCAGTACGCGCGTGCGCTGGCACTGCGGGTGGTCGCCATCGCGCGCGGGGCCGACAAGGAGCAACTGGCCCTCCGGCTGGGCGCGCACCACTATCTTGACAGCAAGGCGACGGACGCCGCCGAGCAGCTGACCAAGCTCGGGGGTGCCCGGATGGTGCTGGGGACGGCGGCAGGCGGGGACGTGAGCCCGCTGCTGGGTGGCCTGGCCCGCCGGGGCCGGCTGGTCCTAGTGGGGGTGTCGCCGGAGCCGGTCCGTGTCGCGCCGCGTCAACTGATCTTCGACGCGGTGCAGGTGTCCGGCTCCCTCACCGGAACCTCGGCGGAGAACGAGCAGAACCTGGCCTTCGCCCAGGCGCATGACGTGGCGCCGATGGTGGAGCAGGTGTCGCTGACCGACGTGCAGGCGGCCTACGACCGGATGCTGCTCGGCGAGGCACGGTTCCGCATGGTCATCGGCATCTGACGGCGGCGCACGTACTTCCGCCTTGCCGCAATCTCACCGGTACCCCTGGAACGGGGCACCGTCTTTCACGAACAGGAGTCGTTGTATGTCAGCTTATGTGGCCGATGCGGCCGAGACCCGTTACATCGAGGGGCCGCTGGGGGAGTGTTTCGCGTACCGCAGGTTCGGCCGGGCGGGCGGCCGTCCGCTGCTGATGCACATGCGGTTCCGTGGCACCATCGACCACTGGGACCCCGCCTTCCTCGAGCCGCTGGCTGCCGAACGCGAGATCATCGTCTTCGACAACCGGGGCGTCAGCCTGTCCACCGGCAACCCGCCCGCCTCCATCGAGGACATGGTGGAGGGCTCCCTGGCCTTCATCCACGCGCTCGGTCTGACGGACATCGACGTGCTGGGCTGGTCCATGGGCGGCATGGTTGCCCAGGGGGTGGCGCTGGCGGCTCCGGAGATCGTCCGCAACCTGGTGGTGGCGGGCAGCTCGGCCGGCGGTGTACCGGACCTGCCGCCGCCCTCGGCCCGCATCCAGCAGATCATGGCCAAGCCGGTCAACGCTGCCGAGGACTTCCTCTCCCTGTTCTTCCCCGAGACCAAGGAGGCGACCGCCGCGGGCCGGGCGTCCCTGGAGCGCCTGGAGCACCGGCTGAAGGACTCCCAGGCGGTCGTCGGCCCCGAGGCGGTGCGTGGCCAGTTGGGTGCCATCAGCTCGTTCAAGGGCTACTGGCCCCGTCAGGAGGAGCTGACCCTGCCGGTTCTGGTCGCGAACGGAGCCCACGACGTCATGATCCACGCCTACGCCACCTACATGATGTCGCAGAAGCTCCCTAACGCGAAGGTGATCCTCTACAGCGACGCCGGACACGGCTTCCTCTTCCAGCACCCCGACGACTTCGCCCACGAAGTCAACCGCTTCCTGTCCGCCTGAACCCTGGTACTGCCGGGCGGGGGACACTCCGCCCCGCCCGGCCCCCTGACGAACTCCGCTTCGGTCGTGCCGCGGCACGACTGTCCACGCGACAGCCTCACCGGTCCGGAGCGCGGTTCCTCGATCAGCAGTTCGCTGATCACGTCGGCCTGCCGGGGGTCTCCCTCCCGAGGTCAGCGCGGCGTCCACGCGGGGGCGGACAGGGGCACCCGGCTGCTCGGCACACCTGCTGAGCAACTGCGCGCGCATGCCGTTGTCGATCCTGTCGTGAGGCAAGCGGTGAGTCATGAACGCGGGCGAACCTTTTCCCGGTTACGTCCCTCGCGGAGAGGAGAGCGTGTCCGATGAGCGCGACCTCTGAAGAGCGGGTCCTGGTGGGCCGCACCGTCCTGGTCGCCGGAGCCACGGGCGGGATCGGCGAAGGTGTGACACGGGCCCTGCTCCGTCATGGTGCGAGGGTGGTGGCCGCGGGCCGCGACGAGGAGCGGCTGGCCCGCCTGTCCGCATACGTTGGGGACACCGGTCCTGGCACCTTGGTGACCGAGGTGATGGACGTCGGTGACGCCGATGGCTCGGCCGTGCGGGACCGGCTGGCGGTCTTCGGGGCCCTGGACGGCGTGGTGATCACGATCGGCGAGTGGGGGAGTCCGGAGCGCACGGGGATTCTGGACACGTCGTCGGGGGAGTGGGAGCGGATGATCGCTGCCAACCTGACGAGTCACTTCCACGCGCTGCGCACTCTTACTCCGTTGCTGAAGGAGGACGGGGCGTTGGTGCATCTCAGTGGCTTCAGCGCCGAAATCCCCTATCCGTTCTCCGCGCTCGTCGGAGCCACCAACGCGGCGAAGAAGTCCCTGGTGCGCTCCCTCAGCGCCGAGTTGGACGGCTCGGGCCCGAGGGTCCACGAACTCGTCATCGGTCCCATTCGCACGCGTCCACGGGCGGCCATCGGAGCGGACAACCCCGGATGGTTCAGTGCCGAGGACATCGGTCGGCATGCGGCCCGTCTGATCGCCGGTGACGGCCCGTACGCCGAAGCACCGCTCCAGTACCTGATCACCCGCGCGCAGGGGGTACGGACCTCCCCGCCGCAGTGACCTCCGCGACGGCCCTGGTGCATGCGCCACCGCCCGTACGCGTGGCGCACGCGTCCGTGACGCATCGGATGTGCGTCGTCAGGCCGGAGCCTCGCCTCGCGTGCCGCGCACACGAGGCGTGGCCTCCGGGTACGACCAACACGAAGTGGACGACGTTGCCGCCGTCCCGCGTGCCGTCCAGGGCTTCAGCCGGCTCGACGTGTGCGCTGAGCGAGTTGCAGATGGCAGTCATGCGGCGGTTGTCACGCGTCGTCACGACCATCGCTTGCCGGACTCCGGACAACGGCGCCTGCGACAGCGCCCAGCGCGCCAGCGCTGTGCCGAGGCCTACGTCCTGCCAGCCGTCCTCCACGAGTAAGGCGAGCTCACCGCGGCCGTCGACGCCGGTCTGCAAGAGGTGGGTGATGGCGACGACCACGTCGGGACGGTTCTCGGGGCTCGTCACCCAGCTCATACCCTGTCGGAAACGCCCGGTCTGGTAGCGGCTGAAGAGCGTCTGGGGGGAACAGCGGCCGTGCATGGCGTTCACCGCCGCGAGATCCGCCGCCTCGGCTCGCCGGGTCACGGTCACCCGTCCCGACCGGGTGCGGATCCGGTGGCCCACGGATTCGGCCGTACCGGCCAAAGGGGCTGTCAGTGCATCAGGTATCACGGCGAAGTCCTGTTTCGGGCGCAGGGGCAGAAGCGCGAGATCCGCTCTGTGGCGGATGCGGCCGGCACGTCGGTTCGGCTTGTGACAGTCGAGCGAACGGGCGGGGCGACCGGGTGAGGGTGCGACGGTCCGCGCTGTGGTCGACGGCATGTGAGGACAGTTCACCGTGGAAAAGCGCTTCCCGCTTCCGTCGAACGACTGACGATGGACGAAGAATGACTGACCTTCGGCCGGTGTTACCCCAGCGGGTGAGCCGTCGTGGGCGGTCCCCGGAGAGCACATGGCACCACACGTTGGTTCACGACACGTGTGTGAGTGAAGTGTGCCCGATCGGGCACCGTTGGTGTCCTGCACCGGCGCACGGCATGTTGGCGGCCTTAGTGTCGTGGTCAGTCGACCGGTCTTCTCAGACGGGGCCGGTGTGGCACTTCTTGCGTGCACCCTACGAACCGGGATATCCCCATGTCGAACACCACAACCGCTTCCACGCATGCCCCTGTGCGTGCCGAACAGCAGAGCCCTGGGTACTGGAAGGTCACCTTCGACAATCCGCCCCTCAACCTCTACGAGCCCGAGGTGGAGTCCGCCCTCCAGAAGATCGTCGAACAACTGGAGACGGACCCCGACGTCAAGGTGGTCGTCTTCGACAGCGCTGTTCCCGACTTCTTCATGGCACACCTGAACCTGGGCAGGGTCGCGGAGTTCGGGGAGGGGATGCCGGCCTGGTTCGACATCATCGGCCGTCTCGGCAACGCCCGCTTCATCACGGTGGGTTCTCTGCGAGGCCGTGCGCGTGGTATCGGCAACGAGTTCCTGACCACGCTCGACGTGCGGTTCGCCAGCCGGGAGAAGGCTGTGCTCGGCCAGCTGGAGATCGGTACGGGGATCATCCCCGGCTGCGGTGGCATCCAGCGCCTGGTGCAGCTCACCGGGCGGTCACGGGCCCTGGAGATCATCACCTCCGGTGAGGACTACGACGCCGACACGGCCGCACTGTACGGCTGGGTCAACCGTGCCGTCCCTGACGCCGAACTGGACGCGGTCGTCGACCGTTTCGCGCGGCGGATCGCCTCCTTCGACACCGACGCCCTGCGTGCGGTCAAGGAGATCATCAACGAAGAGGCCCCGTTGCACAGCCCCGACGATCTGGCGGCCACCCACCAGCGCTTTGCCGGTCTGCTCGCCCGGGACTTCGTCCAGCAGCGCCTGCAGCTGTCGGCGAAGGCGAGCCCGGAGGTCATCTACGACCTGGAACTGAACATGGGCGAGCGCCTCGGCCCCCGCGACTAGTCCGGGCACCTACTCCGCCACGCCGCAGGGCTGCGCGCCGTAGGGCCGCATGCCCTGGCGCGGCACGCGGAGCCTCGCCAACCAGCGGGCACGGCCGGGTCGCCCGGACGTCGGTTCCACGGCCGGCCCGCACGCTCCCGTCTGTCCTCCCTGTTTCCGCTCATCAGTACTGAAAGGCGCCTACCGTGGCCACCGAATCCACCCACAGCCAGATCACTACGCCCAACCTCCATGTCGAGGCCGCCGACGGCGTAACCTACCGCTACCGCCGCTTCGGCCGCCCCAACGCGAGCGATCTGCCGGTGGTCTGCCTGGTGCACTTCCGTGCCAACCTCGACAACTGGGATCCCGAGCTCGTCGACGCGCTCGCTGCCGAGCGGGAGGTCATCCTGGTGGATCTCGCCGGCGTCGGCGGCTCCACCGGGACCACTCCGAACACCGTCGAGGAGATGGCGCACGACGCGATCGCCTTCCTGGACGCCATCAAGCTGGGCCGCTTCGACCTGCTCGGCTTCTCCCTCGGCGGTTTCATCGCCCAGGAGATCACCCTCTTCCGCCCCTGGCAGGTACGCCGACTGGTCCTGGCCGGTACGGCACCCCGGGGCGGCCGGGACATCCATCAGTACACGGCGGGCGCCATTCGCGAGGCGGCCTTCGACGACGCCCCGTCCGCCGGGAATCTGCTCACCCTCTTCTTCGAGAAGAGCGCGTCCAGCCAGGCCAAGGGTGTGGAGTTCCTCAAGCGCCTGGGTCTGCGCACCGCAGAGCGGGACACCGCGACGGACCTGGCCGTTCGTGACGCGCAGCTGACCGCCATCTCCGCGTGGGGGGTGCGGGACGACTCGCGCCTGCAGCGTCTGGAGTCCATTCAGCAGCCGGTTCTGGTGGCCAACGGCGACAACGACGAGATGGTCCCCACCAAGAACACCTATCTGCTGGCCGAACACCTGCCCAACGCGAAGCTGAGCATCTACCCGGACGCCGGCCACGGATTCCTCTTCCAGTACCCGGCCGAGTTCGCCGAAGAGGTGAACGCCTTCCTCGGCAGCTGACGCCCCTCGCTCAGCGAGCGATCCAGGCCCGCGCTCGCCCCGCGACCCATCCGTATCGCACTGTAGTCAAGATCGGGAACACCTCCATGCGCAGCCAGCCTCACGCCCGTCTCAGCAGTGGCATCGCCACCGGCCAGGGTGAGCACACGACATCCTCCGCCGCCACCTCCATGCCGTCGGCCGTATCGAGCAGGAGGATCGGCTGACCATGGGCGCACACTACGACGTCGTCGTCCTGGGGGCCGGTCCGGGCGGATACACGGCCGCGGTCCGGTCGGCCCAGCTCGGGCTGCGTACCGCGGTCGTGGAGGAACGCTACTGGGGCGGGGTGTGCCTGAACGTGGGCTGCATCCCGGCGAAGGCGCTGCTGCGGAACGCCGAACTCGCACACATCTTCACACGGGAGGCCAAGACTTTCGGCATCGAGGTCGAAGGCCAGGTGCGGTTCGACTACGGCGAGGCGTTCCGGAGGAGCCGACGGGTCGCCGAGGGCCGGGCCAAGGGCGTCAACTTCCTCATGCGGAAGAACAAGATCACGCAGTACGACGGGCGCGGACTCTTCACCGACGCCCACACCCTGAGGGTGACGAGCGCCGACGGCAGTGCGGAGACGGTGACCTTCGAACACTGCATCATCGCCACCGGCGCTGCCGCGAAGCTGCTGCCCGGCACCCGGCTCAGTGAGCGGGTGGTGACCTTCGAGGCGCAGATCCTCGCCGAGGAACTACCGAACAGCGTCATCATCGCGGGCGCCGGCGCGATCGGCGTCGAGTTCGCGTACGTGCTGCACAACTACGGCGTCCGCGTGACCATGGTGGAGTTCGCGGACAGGCCGGCTCCGCTGGAGGACGAGGAGATCTCCGCGGAGCTGGCCCGGTGGTACCGGCGGCTCGGCATCGAGGTGCTGACCTCCACCAGAGTGGACGCCGTCTCGGAGGAGGCCGACAAGGTACGGGTCACCGTCTCCCGCGGTGGGCAGCAGCAGGTTCTGGAGGCCGACAAGGTGCTCCAGGCCCTTGGCTTCCAACCGAACGTGACCGGCTACGGTCTGGAGAACACAGGGGTACGCCTCACCGAGCGGGGCGCCATCGACGTGGACGGCCGGCTGCGTACCAATGTCCCCCACATTTTCGCCATCGGCGATGTCACGGCCAAGCTGATGCTGGCGCATGCCGCCGAGTCGATGGGCGTCGTGGCGGCGGAGACCATCGGCGGGGCGGAGACCATGGAACTCGACTACGTCATGATCCCGCGTGTCACGTTCTGCAAGCCCCAGATCGCGAGCTTCGGGTGGACGGAGGCGCAGGCGCGGGAGCGCGGCTTCGACGTGCGGGTGGCGAAGTTCCCGTTCACCGCGAACGGCAAGGCGCAGGGCCTGGGTGACCCGACGGGCTTCGTGAAGATCATCAGTGATGGACGGTACGGCGAGCTGCTGGGTGCGCATCTCATCGGCGGGGAAGTGGCCGAGCTGCTGCCGGAGCTGACGCTGGCTCAGCAGTGGGACCTGACCGTCCATGAGGTCGCTCGCAACGTACACGCGCACCCCACGCTCGGCGAGTCGGTCAAGGAGGCCATTCACGGCCTGTCCGGTCACATGATCAACATGTGACGCCGCGACCGGTTGGCCTGCTGGTCGGGGCTGGACCGTTGCCCGGGCCCCAGAGCACCTCTGAGAACCTGGCGGCCGTCGAGGGGCGCACGGTGCTCATGGCGGAGCGTTTACCCGCCTCCGGTAGGGCATCACACGTCGTCGGCCGGCGGCCGGGGATCGTCCCGGCCGCCGGTCACCGTGCCGGGGTGGTGCGTCAGTGACGGGAAGTCGGCGGCAGGGGCGGGTCGAGGGTGCGTAGCAGACTGCGAGCAGGGGGCCCCGCCGGCAGCGGTTTGTCGTCCGTCACGGCGCAGGCACGCAGGACGAAGGCGATCAGCCGGCGGGACGCCCTGTCCGCGTTGGACCCGCTGCCCATGACGACGCCGGCGTTGGCAAGCAGCAGCAGCGGAAGATCGTGCGGGGAGAAGTCGGGGCGCAGGGCCCCGGCGTCCTTGGCGCGCCGGACCAGACGGGTGAAGCCGCGCATGGCACGGCGCCGGTGGGCTTCGAGTTCGGCCGAGGTCGGGAACGTTGTGTTCAGTACGACGGCCAGCCCCTGGTCCTCGCACTGCAGAGCGGCGACGTGCTCGATGCAACCGCAGAAGCCCACCCACGGGTCGGGCTCTTCGAGGGCTCGGTCGACGGCGTCGGCGTATGCGCGGACCCGGGGCGTGAACACCGCGGCGACGAGTTCCTCGCGCCCGGCGAAGTTGCGTTGCAGTGTGGCGATGCCCACTGCGGCACGCCGCGCGATCTCGTTGAGCGAAACGTCCAGGCCGCGCGTCGTGTACAGCTCGGCTGCGGCTGTGAGGATCTTGGCACGGTTGGCCTGTGCGTCGGCGCGACGCTGCCGGAGTGGTGAGGTGCTGTCGGTGGGTGGCACGGTCCGACAGCTTACGGTTGTCCGTCCGGCGGGGAACGAGTCCGGCCCGCCGGGCTCCGTGCACGGCATCAGCCTCGGGACGCACCACGCTGGTACCGGACTGCCGCAGCAGCGAGCTGGCGCAGCGCGGGTGCGACCGCGCTGGCTAGTTGCTCGACGGACGAGGCGACCGCGTCGGTGGGCAGGCCGCCCCAGTCCACCAGGGCCTGCAGGCGGTCGAAACGCACCGCCTCGTAGAGGGCGATCGCCTTCTCGGTGATGTGTTCGGGTGTGCCGATCAGGAGATGCCCGGCCGGATCCAGGCCCGCCCGGAACTGTTCTGGTGAGACGGTGAAGCCACTTCCTCCAGGCCGCTTGGGCCGCAGGAAGTCCCGGTAGTACGGGTAGGTTTCGCGGGCGGTGGCGGCGTCGTCGGAACTGAAGAAGTGCACTCCCACACCTAGGCGGAGCCTGTCGCCGTGCCCCTCCTCTTCGCCTGCCGCACGATAAACGGCGGAGAGGTGGGCCAGGCGCTCCAGAGGGCCGCCGATGTACCCGAGCATCATGGGCAGCCCGAGGCGTCCCGCGCGTTCGGCGCTCGCCGGGGTGCCCCCGACTCCGATCCACACCGGCAGGGGATCCTGCCGTGCCCTGGGTACGACGGCGGCCTCGGTCAGCGCGGAACGGAACCGTCCGTGCCAGGTCACCCGCGGCTCACCCCGGATACGCAGCAGGAGTCCCAGTTTCTCCGCGAAGACCTGGTCGTAATGGCTCAGGGGTACGCCGAACAGGTCGAACGGCTCGGGATGCGCACTACGCCCTACGGTGATCTCCGCACGGCCCGCGCTGACGAGGTCGAGCGTGGCGAAGTCTTCGTACAGTCGCACGGGATCGAGGGCGCTGAGGGTGCTGACCGAACTGGTGAGCCGGATGCGCGAGGTCCGAGCGGCGATGGCGGCCAGCACCACGGCCGGTGAGGAGACGGCGAAGTCCACGCTGTGGTGTTCGCCGATGCCGATGTGATCCAGTCCGAGCCGATCGGCGGTCACTCCGAGGTCGATCAGATGGGTGTGCCGGTCGCCGACGGTCCGGGTACGGCCGTCGACCGTACGAGCCTGGAAGTCGGCCAGTGACGCGATGCCGACGTCCATCCCCGGGTCCTGAGCGCTCATGCTTCTCCTTCCGAAGCGGTGTCCGACCGTTCAGGAGGTGGACGAGGTGAGCCTGGTCGCCGTCTCCTCGTCCACCGGTATCCAGCCCTGGCCGAGATCGATCTCGCCGATGTGGTGATACGTGTCGGACGACAGCCGAGTGAAGGTGTCGCGCAGAGGTACGGTCGCACCGCTCATCGTGATGGTGCCCTCGAACGCCAGGGTGTCGCCCTGCCAGCCCGAGGACCGCTGCTGGGCCCGGCCGCCGTTGCTGTCGAACCAGTCCGCGACGAACTCGTTCGAAGCGGCGTCGAAGCCCCACACGTATGTGGCACGCAGCGGGTTCGGATTGTCCGCCGTGGGCTGCTCCTCGGTGCTGATCCGCAGATAGTGCGGGGCGAGTTCCCCGGAGCCGGTCACCTTCATCTCGATCGGCCTCTGCGGGCCGAAGGGGGTGGCGTGGAACTGCCCCGGCGCTTCCCAGACCCCCAGGAAGAAGGCGAGTTCGTCACTCATGGCTGTCTGCCTCTCTTGGTGACTTCCGGCCGGCCGTTCGCCGTTCCGGTGCGAGCCAGCATAGTCATAAGTGGTGTGGGTGCACCACTTAGTGGGTGTGGCACGTTTCTACCGCTGAATGGCCTGTCCGCCGTGGACGCCTGCGTCGGCGGGTGCAAACATGTGTGCATGAACGACACCACGCAGGCGCCCCTGACCATGCGCGCCTTCAGTCAGGACACGCTCGGCGGTCCCGAGGTCCTCAAGCCCGTGAACGTATCTCGTCCCACTCCGGGGCTGGGGCAGATTCTTGTGCGGGTCCACGCCACGAGTGTGAACCCTGTCGATGTCATGAACCGGGCGTCGGGTGTGTTCGTCGGCAAGCCGCCGCTCGTGCTGGGCTACGACGTCTCGGGCACGGTCGCGGCGGTCGGCCCGGGAGTGACCGTGCATGGGGTCGGTGACGAGGTGTTCGGCATGCTGCCGTTCCCGCACGGCCTGGGCTCCTATGCCGAGTACGTGGTGGCTCCCGCCCGGCCTTTCGTGCGCAAGCCGGAGAACCTGGACCACACGCAGGCCGCGGCGTTGCCCATGGCAGGCCTGACGGCCTGGCAGGCGCTCGTGGAGACCGCCGGGATCGGCGAAGGCAGCCGCGTGCTGATCAACGGCGCGGCCGGCGGGGTCGGTCACCTGGCGGTGCAGATAGCGAAGGCGCGCGGCGCGTACGTGGTGGCGGTGGCGGCCACGGCCAACGCCGACTTCGTGCGGGGACTGGGCGCCGACGAGGTGATCGACTACAAGACCACCGCCATCACCGAGGCCACCGGCGATCTGGACGTGGTCTTGGAGAGCATCGGCGGAGAGTACCCGGTCCAGGCCGTGCAGGTCCTCAGGCCTGGCGGGATCCTGGTCTCGACGCTGCCTCCGTCCCTCGCTGCGGCGGCGGGGGCTGCCGCCGAGCGCGGGGTGCGCCTGGCGGGACTGTTCGTCGAGGCCGACCGGCTCGGCATGCGGGAACTGGCCTCGCTCGCGGCCGACGGCCGTATCACCCCCCACATCGGCGCCACGTTCGCCCTGGAGGACGTGGCCAAGGCACATGCGAGCAAGCCCGGCGCGGGCAAGACCGTCCTCGCGGTGTCCTGACACCAGCGACGGTCACCCAGCCCCCGCCGGCCGAATCCGGCGGGGCTGGGCGTCGGCTCCACCGTAGGAATATCCGACCCGGTCCGCCGGACCCACGCACAGCCTGAACGAGGGAGAGCCTCTTGCCCGGATCCCGTGTCGTCGCTCTGGGGCACCACCAGCCGTCCCGGGTGCTCACCAACACCGATATGGAAGGCATCGTCGATACGAGCGATGCCTGGATACGGCAGCGCACCGGGATCGTCACCCGCAGGATCGCGGCCGAGGACGAGTCCGTCACCGACATGGCGGCAGTGGCGGCGGGCAAGGCGCTCGTCGCCTCCGGTCTCGACCCGGCCGAGATCGGCATGGTCACGGTCGCGACCTGCTCGGCCGTCGACCGCAGCCCGTCCATCGCCGCGCAGGTCGCCGCCCGCCTGGGCATCCCGGCGCCCGTCTGCTTCGACCTCAACAACGCCTGCGCGGGCTTCTGCACCGGCCTCGCCTGCGCCGACCACGCGATCCGGGCCGGCGCCGCCCGTCACGCCCTCGTCATCGGCGCCGAGAAGATGTCGGACCTCGTGGACTGGACCGACCGCAGCACCTGCATCCTGCTGGGTGACGGTGCGGGCGCCGCCGTGATCAGCCGGACGGACCAGGCCGGCGCCGGTATCGGTCCGGTCGCCTGGGGGTCCGATCCCGGGCGCGGTGACGCGGTGCGGCTGGTGGGCTCCTGGCAGCCCCGGTTCGCCCAGGAAGGCCAGACCGTCTTCCGCTGGGCCACCACCGAACTGCCCGCCCTCGCCCGGGAAGCCTGCGACCGGGCCGGGATCGCCACCAGGGACCTCGCCGGCGTGGTCACCCACCAGGCCAACCTGCGGATCATCGAGTCGCTGGCCCGGCAGCTCGGCCTGCGCGAGGACGTCGTACTCGCCCGCGACGTCGTCGACTCCGGCAACACGTCCTCCGCGTCCGTCCCCCTAGCGTTGTCGAAACTGGTCGACCGTGGCGAACTGCCTTCCGGCGCACCGGTCCTGCTCTTCGCCTTCGGGGGCGGCCTGTCCTGGGCGGGGCAGGTCGTCACCGTGCCCTGAGCGCGGGCTAGGCCCCGGACGTGAGGGCTTCGTTCCCCGCGGTGAGCTCTCCGAAGAGGCGCCTCTCCGTCGCGATCGCCTCGCCGAACGCAAGACGTGAACCGGCCACGACGGAGTGCTTCGCCGCGTGCAGCGCGGGCCCGGAGTTCCTGGCGATGGCCTCGGCCCAGCGCAACGCCTCCTGCGGGAAATCGGCCCCCGTGAGGATGGTGTTGACCCATCCGACACGCAGTGCCTCCTCGGCGAAGACGAGCCGTCCCGTGAGGATCGCCTCGGCCGCGCGGCTCGGGCCTATCAGCCGAGGCAGCCGGACACTTCCTCCGCCGCCCGGAATGATTCCGACGGCGACTTCCGGTTGCTGGAAGCGGGAGCGCGGGGAAGCGACCCGCAGGGTGCACGCCAGGGCGATCTCATTGCCTCCGCCCGAGGCGAGACCGTCGACGGCCGCGATGGTGGGCTGCGGAATCTCCTCCAGCAGGCGCAGCGCACGCGACCACGAGCCGAGTTCCTCCTCGCTCGCCCGGCCCGCACCCGCCCGGGCCAGGTCGGACAACTCGGCGTGGTCGATGAACCTGTCGTCCAGACCGCTCGCCAGCATGACGACCTTCACCTCATCGGTCTGCTGGGCCAACTCCTCCAGCAGGGATCCGAGTTGCACCATGGAGCTGAAGTCCATGAAGTTGCCTGGTTCCCTGATGAACGTCAGGACGGCCACAGGGCCGAACCGATCGGAAGTCCATGTAGACATACCCGCTCCATATACGTGTGCGGACCGGAAAGGGGGGCTGGGCACCCTGCTCGGTCCTGCCATCGGTGTCCGGACCGACCCTTTCCGATCGGACCGGCTCGGCCATCAGTCATGTGACCAGTCTTTTTCCAAGGAGCTGACATGCCCGTACTCGCTCGGCAGAAAGACGTGTTCGTCCTCGATCTCGGTGACGGCGAGAACCGCATCGACAGTGACTGGGTTGCCGCCGCGGAGACCGCCCTGAAGGAGATGGAAGAGGCTGAAGGGCCGCGGGCCCTCGTCACCACCGGCACGGGCAAGTTCTACAGCAACGGCCTGGACCTCGACTGGCTGTCCGCCCATGACGACGAACGCCACGACTTCACCGTGCGCGTCCATGAGCTCTTCGCGCGCCTGCTCTGCCTGCCGGTGATCACCGTGGCCGCCGTACAGGGCCACGCCTTCGGCGCCGGAGCGATCTTCTCCCTCGCACACGACTTCCGCGTGATGCGCGCCGACCGCGGTTACTGGTGTCTTCCCGAAGCACACATGGGCATGCCCTTCCCCCGCGGCATGGCCGCCCTGGTCCAGGCCCGTCTGACCCCGCACATCGCTCAAGAGGCCATGCTCACCAGCCGCCGGTACGGCGGCCCGGAGGCCGAGACCGCTCACATCGTCGACCGCGCGGTCCCCGAGGACGCCGTCTGCGGCACAGCGTTGGAGATCGCCGCAGCGCACGCAGCCAAGGCCGGTGACGCCCTGGGCACCACCAAGGCTCGCATGGTCACCGGGGTCCTGGCCGCGCTCCGGGACATCGACGCTCCGCCGGGTTGAGCCGTGTGTTCAAAGCCGCTTCGCTCACGTTCCCCCATATGAGCTCGAAGACGCCTGCGTCCGCCGTGGAGGAGTCACCGACGTGCAGCTCTCCTGCCCGAGCTGTCGGGACCGGGTACGCCGCGACCCGTCCGCCCGTGGTACCGGCCCGCGGCGGGAGCGCCCTCCGCTCAAGGCGCGCGCCGCCACGGGCCGGAGATTTCGTCGACGGCACAGGTCGCGGGCAGCCTCGTAAGACTTCGGGGCGTTTCAGAAGCCGGTGAGGGTGATCTTGCCGATGGCGGTGCCCGACTCCATGATGCTGTGGGCCTCCCGCAGATTCGCCGCGTTGACGGGGCCCAGATCCTTGGTCGCGGTGCTGACCATGATGCCGGCGTCCACGAGGCGGGCCACTTGGGTGAGGATCTTGCCCTGCCGGTCCATGTCCGCGGTCCGGAACAGAGAGCGGGTGAACATGAACTCCCAGTGGAAGCCGATGCTCTTCGGCTTCAGCAGGCCGATGCGCAGGGCCTCGAAGTCGTCGATCGCTACGATCTGCCCGAACGGGTTGAGGGCCTCGGCGTAGGCGGCCAGGTTACGGTCGGTCCCTGCGGTACTGAAGACATGGTCGATGCCGTTCGGGGCCACCTCCGCGAGCTGCGGCAGCAACGCCTGGTGGTGGTCCACGATGTGGTGAGCGCCCATCCGGCGGGCGAAGTCGACCGTCTCCGGGCGGGACGCCGTCCCGATCACCGTCAGGTCGGTGAGCGCGTGGGCCAGCTGGCTGACCACGGCTCCGACACCGCCGGCGGCCGCCGTCACCAGGAGCGAGCCCGTCTCGTCGATCAGATCGTGGTGCAGCCCGAGCCGCTCGAACAGGCCTTCCCACGCGGTGAGCGAGGTCAGCGGCAGCGACGCCGCCTCGGTGAACGTCAGCGTGGTCGGTTTCAGTGCGACGATGCGCTCGTCGACGGTGTGGTACTCGGAGTTGGCGCCCGGCCGGTCCAGGGCCCCGGCGTAGAACACTTCGTCGCCAGGCTTGAAGTTCTCCACTTGGGAACCGGTGGCGACGACCGTGCCGGCGGCGTCCCAGCCCAGTACCCGCTCACGGCCCTTCGGATCCTGGTTCTTCCGGATCTTGTAGTCGACCGGATTGACGGCGATGGCCTCGACCTGGACGAGAAGGTCCCGGGGGCCGGGTTCGGGCACGGGCAGTTTGACGTCGAGGAGGCACTCGTCGTCGGTCACCGGCAGGGACGCGCGGTAGGCGACGGCGCGCATGGTGGTGGTCATGTCGCAGGGTTCTCCTGGCAGGTGGGTCAGGGGTGAGAACGAGGTTTCGTTCGAGCAGTGGCAGGCGGATACGCGGACGGCCCCGGCTTCCGGCTCGATACCGGGTCGCGCCGCCGTCCACCGGGGCCGCCGCGATGGCGCCGGTCTCGACCGGGCCCACCGCGGCGCGGATACCCCGGGCGCGTCAGGAGACTGCGACGTTTTCGAGGCGGACGGAGACGACGAGCGGCTCGGGGATCTTGTGGCCGTTCTCGTCGCGGCTGTAGATCATCCGCGTGGTGGGGATGACCAGGCCGGATACTTCCTGGTGGCCGGAGATGTAGTGCGCGGCGGGAGTGTTGCCCGCGATCTCCACGCTGTAGTCGCGTCGGCGGATCAGACCCTGCGAGTCGACGTAGACAGTCTGTTCGGTGCTGAGGGTGGCGATGCTGTCGGGGAAGGTGATGTGCAGGCGCCGGAACTTCTCCCCGTCCTCGGTCCACGGATCGATCTCTTCCGTCCGCACGCCGGGATAGGTCAGCGAGAGCGGTTCGGCGAGGTACGTCCACATGGCGCTGCCGGAGAAGTAGGCGAGCTGGAGCCTGGTCCACGGCGTCATCAGGTCGTGGCCGGCGAAGGAGGCGCGCGGATCGGTCAGTTCCTCGATCACGTTGCCGTCGGAGTCCTCCACCGCCACGCGGTCGGCGGAGAACGCCGTGTGGTGGTCGGGGTGGAAGAACGGCTTCTGGGTGACGTACTCGCGGCGCAGGTCGACGGTGACGTCGACGTCGTTGAGGGCGCCGGGGTGGCCCTTCATGCCCCACAGGGCGCCGCCGAAGAACTGCCGGGCGGTGATCCGGGTGGCTTCTTCCCAGCGGGTGCGTCCGCCGTAGGCGTCGAAGATGGTGCTGAGGAGGTCGGACATGGTGTTCTCCTGATGGTGTGGCAGGGATCAGCCGAGGAAGGCGTTGACGTCCTTGGCGGCATCGGTGGGGTACTGGAACAGCGAGGCGTGGGCGGCGTCGGGGTAGATCCGGATCTGCGCGTCCGGGATCAGGCCGGCCATCAGGTAGCTGTTCTTGGTGGGGATCATCAGGTCGTCGTCGCCCTGGATGATGAGCGTGGGGCACTGGATGCCGGTGAGGCGCTGCAGTGCGGAATGGTCGGGGATGCCCCACTCCAGTACGGCGTCGTACTGGGCGTCACGTGAGGCGA
The DNA here is from genome assembly GCF_040640875.1 of Streptomyces sp. NPDC021562. NCBI lineage: Bacteria > Bacillati > Actinomycetota > Actinomycetes > Kitasatosporales > Streptomycetaceae > Streptomyces > Streptomyces sp. NPDC021562. The sequence goes on along the minus strand of NZ_JBFACN010000017.1, from coordinate 125,792 downwards.
GGCTGCTGGGCACGTCCCGGCCCTCGGTGCGGGCCATGAACCGGCCGAGGAATTCCACACCCTTCGCCTGGCTGGTCTCGGTGTGGGCGAAGAAGATGTACAGCAGGTCCTCGCCGGTGGGCACCTCGGCGCGGGCGTGCGTCTCGATGTCCTTGCGCCAGCCGTGCATGCCGGGGGCGCCCTTGGGGCCGGTGCCGGCGAGGACGAGGCGGCGGACCAGGCGGGGCCTGATCAGTGCGATGTCCTGGGCGGCGAAGCCGCCGATGGAGAAGCCGAGCAGGTCGATCCGGTCCAGGCCGAGGGCGGCGGTGAAGGTGATGATCTGCTGGGCCATCTGCGTGATGGTGGTGGCGAAGGCACCGGTGGAGGAGGCGACGCCCGGGTAGTCGACCAGGATGACCTCGCGTTCGGCGGCGAGAGCGTCGACGAGGGCGGGGTCCCAGTTGTCGAGGTTGCCGGTGAAGTGCTGGAGCATGACGAGGGGGACCTCGCCACCGGAGCCGAGCCGGCGATAGGCGTAGCGGACACCGTCGGCCGCTACGAATTGCGTTGGGGCGGTGTGGTGGGTGACAGCGGACATGTTTCTCCCTGCGGAACGGGATCGGAATCCTGAGAGATGTGAAGCCGAGCGGCTTTCCGTGGGCTCGCCGGCCGTTCCAGAACGGCCTGTGCCGGCGGCGGTCGGTGGTCCGGTCGTTGCGGGCCACGCGCTGCCTCCTGAACAGCATGCAGAGCGGGGAGTGGAAACTTTGTGGTGAGGGTCTTGACGGAGAGTGCGGGTCGACCCGGCCGGGCAGGGTGTGGTGCAGACGCGGGTACGGGGGCGTAGCTGGCTGCGCCGGCAGCGGCAGCCGGGGACCGGCGGTGTGCGGCGGTCCCGGGGGACAAGTCGGAGTCGGCACGCGGGCGTTCACGCTCGCCGGGGAGGACGCCCCGAGGACCGCTCACAGGGCGGACGTACCGAGGGTGGCCCTCTCCGCGGTGGGCGGTCGCTCGGTGGTCCGGGCACGCTGCGGTGAGCGTGTCACGCGACGGGGGCCGGTTCCGTGCCGTCCCGCGGGACACGGGGGCTGCTCGCTTCCGGGAGCCGCCAGATGTCTCCGTGCGCGGTGGCCAGGGACCGGGCGGCGTTGCGACAGGCTGCCACGAAGCCGGCCACGGCACGGGAGTCGTCGTCGCGCCGCCAGACCACGCTCATCGTGCCGGAGAGACTCTCGAGCGGCACGAACGTCACGCCCGGATACCCGGCGAACCGAAACGATCCTGGTACGGCGGAGACACCGAGGCCGGCCGCCACCAGGTCGGCCACCGCCGAGGGCGCCGTGGGCACCGGAGTGATGCCCACCCCCTCAGCCGCTGCCGCTGCGTCCAACTGCGCCCAGCAGTGACTGCGTTCGCGCACGGGAAAGAGAACGGGCTGCGCTCCCAGTGCTGCGAGCGACATCAACTCCGCTCCGGCACGAGGATGCCCCTGGCTCAGGAGCGCGTAGGTGCGCTCCTCTACCAGGACTTCGATGGCCAGTCCGTCCGTCACCGGAGGATCCCAGGTGAGGACGGCGTCGATGCGCCCGTCGGCGAGAGCGGCCGCCTGCTGTCCGTCCCGTAGCTCCACGACCGACACGCGCGAGCGCGCGCGGCCGGACCACAGACGGCGTACCGCTTCGGCGAGCAGTCCGCCCGGTGGGCTGGGCATCGGGGCCGAGACCGTCAGGACACCGGTTCCGGCCTCGGCCACGGACCGGGCGGCCCGTACGAGGCGCCGGTTGTGCGCCAGAGCGCGCTCCGCCTCCGGTACCACCGTCCTTCCGGCCTCGGTGAGTTCGGCACCCCGCGGTGTGCGGACGAGCAGGTCGGCTCCCAGAAGACGTTCCAGCTGGCGCACCTGCCGGCTGAGCGCGGGCTGGGCGATGCCCAGGCCGGCGGCGGCATGCCCGAAGTGCCCTTCTCGGGCCACGGCGAGAAAGGCGCGTAGCAGCCTCGGGTCGATGTCCGGCTCAGTGGAGGTCGGGAACGTGTCCGCCTCATACATGTTCACAGTGGGCTGCCCTTTCAGACGGGGGCCACGGGCTCGGCGACCGACGTGCCTGGTGTCGCCGCGGGAGGTCCGGAGTGCCGGGGAGGTATGCCGTACCGGCATCGTCCGATGACGGATCCGTCTTGGACGCGGCCGGTCAGGCTCTGATCCAATAGGTGTCGTGTCAGCCGGGAAACGACAGAGCAGTCTGCCACGGCGGGTGAGTCCGCGGTTCCTCCCCACGGCGAAGGTCGCCTGGACGGTACCAGCTTGAACGCGTGAAGGCGGCGCGGGCCGGCAGCGAGACGGCTCACGCCAGGCGCTTTCCCACGGACGCCCACGGCTCGTCGCCCGTGCTGACGAGCCGCGGGGGCGCGTGAGCCGTCTCCGGCCGTCCGCCATGTCGTACGGCCGACAGAGCGCCACACGACAATCGATCCTCGTGCTCACACCGGGCACCAGGTGTGCAGGACCGTCCGACAGGTGTGATCCACATCGCTCAGCGGTGAACCCGACAGGCGTGCGCCGCGTGGGGCGCGTTCAGAGGGCCCATTCCTCCAGGTGTGCGTCGGCTCGGCCGGGCAGTGGCCGCGTCGCGGCCCGCGCGGACCGACGCGAGTGCACGTACGAGCGCCGCGGAGTGGCCGAACGGTCTGCTCTCCCGGCAAAGTCGAGTTCGGCGGCGTAGGCCAGTACCAGGTCGTGCGCGCCGTACCGGTCACGTCCCCGGACGTCCAGCAGACGGGCACGCACCAGTTCCCCGGCAGCCGCGGCCGCCGCGTCCTGCGAGATCCCGGCCGCACTCGCCAGCGCGGCCGTGCTGATGTCAGAGGCCCGGTGTCGGGGCAGCAGACGGAAGACCCGCTTGGCCTCGGCACCGAGCGTCCGATGGGACCAGGAGAAGACACCGCGCAGAGTGTTCGCGCTGTCATCCTCGTCGAAGCCTTCAAGGCTGCCTCGCGCTGCGGCCAGTTCGGCGGCCAACCGGGTCAGCGGCTGCTCGGGTCGGCTCGCCGCCCGGGCGGCCACGAGGGCCACAGCGAGAGGCAGTCGGCCGCAGCGCGCCACGATCTCCTCGACGACGGCCACGCCGACGTCGGTCCGCGCGGGGCCGACACGTCGGAGAAAGCACGCCGTCGCCTCGGCCACCGAGGGCACGTCCAGGGAGAGCAGCCGTGCTCCGTGCGCGGTCGCCAGACCGATCAGCCGGCTCCGGCTGGTCACCACGACCATGCACTCGGGGGTTCCGGGGAGCAGCGGCCGTACCTGGTTCGCGTCGAGCGCGTTGTCGAGCACCACGAGTACGCGACGCCCGGACAGGACGCTGCGGAAGAGAGCCGATCTGGCCTCCACCGAGGCGGGGATACGGTGCCGGTCCACGCCCAGGGCTTCAAGGAAACCGTGCAGCACCTCACCCGCATCGGCGGGGTCACCGTGTGCCGCGAAGGCGCCCAGATCCGTGTAGAGCTGCCCGTCGGGGAAGTCCGCTGCCACGCGGTGGGCGAAGTGGACCGCCAGCGCGGACTTGCCGACCCCGGGAATGCCGTCGATGGCCAGCACACGCAGCCCGTCGCCGACCCGGTACGCGGTGTCCAGCGCCTGGTCGAGGGCTCGCTCGCGTCCGGTGAAGGAGGGCAGATCCGGCGGCAGCTGGGCGGGCTCGATCCACGGCGTTCCGGACCGCGAGAGGGGTGCCGCGGGCGGTGCTGTGGACCCGACGGACGCCGGTACCCGGGGCTCGGCCGGGCTGCCACGCAGCACGCTCTGGTGAGCGGCCCGCAGCTCCGCCCCGGGATCGACCCCGAGTTCGTCCGACAACCGGGCCCTGACGCGCTGGTACAGCTGGAGCGCTTCCGCCTGCTTGCCGTCCGCGGCCAGTACGAGCAGCAAGGACGCCTGGAGCGCTTCGTCGAGGGGGCAGCGGTCGGCTGCCTGTCGTACGGGCAGCAGGACGGAGCCGGCCCGGCCGCAGCTCAGGGCCGCGGTGGCCGCCTCGCACACGACCGGAGCGTATTCGTGTTCCACCATGGCGAAGGCCGGGTGCACCGCGGCGACAGCGCCCAGATCCTCCGCGCAATGGCCGTGCCAGAGGCCCAGTGCCTCCAGATACGTGTCGACGGCCGCCGGGAGGTCGCCCGTGGCGGCCGTGACGCGGGCCTGCCGGACGAGGTCGCGGAACCTCAGCAGGTCCAGACCGTCCGCGTCCACACGCAGCAGGTAGCTCCCCGCCTGCCCGACCAGCCACCGGCCCGACGACCTGATCGGCAGGCCCGGTTCGAGAAGCCGCCGCAGTGAACCGACACACCGGTGGACCGCGTTCACCGCGCTGACCGGTGGATCACCGTCCCACAGCAGGCCGATGAGTTCCGTCAGCGGGACGGGCTGTCCCGCGCCCGCCAGCAGCGCGGCCAGGATCAGGCGTTGCTGGCGCGGGCCGAGCGGGAGCTCCGCCTCGCCCCGCCAAGCCCGCACGGGCCCCAGCAGCGTGAAACGTACCCCTTGTACCGGCTTCGGTTCTTCGCCGGAGTGCCGGCGCGGTGCCACGGGCATCGAGGTGTCCTCCTTTCACTGTCCGGACGGCGATCCGGCAGCGGGTCCGCCGCGCGCTGTGCACCGCCGTACCCCTCCACCGACGTGGTGCCCGTCCGGCGGCCACGCCGAAAAGGTAGGTCCGGGCCGCTCGACGGGCATCAGTCGGTTGACTCACCGCGGTGAACGACACCCGACTTCGCACCGTCGGGGCGGCCGGAACACCCGTGACGACCCGGCTGCCTGTGCCCCGGGCGGCCCGGCGCACAGGTCGCTCGGCCTTCGGTCTTCGTCGTTCGGCAGGCCGCCACGGCCAGGAAAGAAATGTTTTTTGCATCGTGCCGAGAGATGGCTGGTCATTCGACTGATGGGCCTGCCCGTGAGAACGGCGAACCTTGACCGGGGAGCCGGTGCGCCAGGCGCCGGCTGTCCCACCCCGCCACTGGTTCAGGCCGAGGAGGACGAAGAGGGAATGAGCGTTACGGATGACATCGCGGAGGATGTGGACCTGCTGGTGGTGGGTGGCGGCAAGGCCGGCAAGACGCTGGCCATGGACACTGCGCGGGCCGGCGGCAGGGTGGTCATGGTGGAGCGGGGCATGATCGGCGGCACTTGCATCAATGTCGCCTGTATCCCCACGAAGACGCTGGTGACCAGTGCCCGGCTCGCCCGCAGGGCCCGCAGGGCCGAGTCGCTGGGGCTCCGGCTGGGAACGCCGCACGTGGACCTGGAGCTGCTGCGTGCGCACAAGGAGGGCGTCGTTTCCGACATGGTCGAGCTCAACCACCGGCAGTTCCTGGACAGCGGCATGGACTTCGTCCTGGGCACGGCACGTTTCGTGGCGGAGCGGACGGTTGAGATCGACCTCAACGACGGAGGACGCCGTGTCGTACGCGGTACCGACGTGGTGATCAACACGGGGACGGAGCCGCGCATCGCGGCGATTCCCGGGCTTGCCGAGGCGGAACCGCTGACCAGCGAGAGCATCATGGACCTGCGCCGCATCCCGGACAGGCTCGTGGTCCTCGGCGGTGGCTATGTCGGCCTGGAGTTCGCTCACATGTTCGCCGCGTTCGGCAGTCGGGTGACGGTCCTCGAACGCGGCCTCCACCTGCTGCGGAGCGAGGACCGGGACATCGCCACGGCCCTTGCGGCATACCTCAGGGAGGACGGCGTCGAACTGATCACCGGCGTGACGGTGAAGGAAGTGGTCCGAGAGCGGCAGACGGTGCGGGTGTTGCTGGGGGACGGGCGGTCCCTGACCGCCGACGACGTCCTCGCGGCGACCGGCCGGGACCCTGTCACGCGCGACCTCGACCTGGAGGCGGCGGGGGTGCGGACCGACGACCGCGGGTTCGTACGGGTGGATGACAGGCTGGCGACCGACGCCCCGCACACCTGGGCGGTGGGCGACGTGGCCGGCAGCCCGCAGTTCACCCACGTGTCGCTGGACGACTACCGCATCGTCAAGGCCAACATCAACGGCGGTAGGCGCAGTACGGCCGGCCGGCTGGTGCCCTGGAACCTGTTCACCGATCCGGAACTCGCCCGCGTCGGTCTCACCGAGGAGCAGGCCCGCGCCACGGGCCGTTCCATCAGGGTCGCGAAGCTGCCGGTCAAGGCCATCCCGCGGGCACGCACATTGCGGGACACGCGGGGTCTGTGGAAGGCGGTCGTCGACCGGGACAGCGAGCAGATCCTGGGTGTGGCCCTGCTCGGCCCGGAATCGGCGGAGGTGCTGTCCGCGGTGCAGACGGCCATGTGGGCCCAGATGCCGTTCACTCGCCTGCGGGACGGGATGATCGCGCATCCGACCATGGCGGAGGGGCTCAACGCGCTGTTCGCCTCCTGGGTGGAATGAGAGACCGTGCCGCTCGCCGTCCGGCGCCCTGCTGGCGGCTGCCCCATGGCCGCCGCCTCACATCGCCGACAGCGACCGAAAACTCTTCGGTCGCTGTCGGCATACCGGACAACCGTGCACGTCAGAGGCTTCGTCGCGCTGTTCGCCAGTCAGGACCGGTAGTTCTCCACCTGGGACTGTGGCCGCACACGGGCCTCGTCGGGGTCTTCCCCGAACTCGGCCCTGGCCCGCCGCTGCCGCAGTAGGTCCCAGCACTGATCCAACTCCCTTTCGAGTGCGCCGAGTCGGGCTCGATCCGCAGCGTGGTCCGCGTCATCCGCGGTGAGAGCGTCCCGCAGTCTGCGTTCCTCTTCCGCCATCTCTGTGATCCGGTGCAGGATTCGCTGGTCGGTATCCATCGGTGTGGTCTCCTGATTCATCGAGGGTATGGCGGCCTGGACGTCTCGCTTCAGGCCCGGTTCTCCGCCTGGAACATCCAGCTCTGCTTCTCCAGCGCGGCCGTCAAGGAGATGAGCAGGTCCTGGGTCACGGCGTCCGACCGTCCGGCCTCCTCGATGCGGGTGCGCATGAGGCCGATGAGGGTGGAGAATACCTGCACGATGTCCTCCACCACCTTCCGGTCGGCGATCCAGCCGGCCTGGAAGGCAGGCAGCCTGCTGCTGTCCGCGACGGTGCCGGCACGGCCGTCCGGGCTGATTCCGAGTGCGGCCGCCCTCTCGGCTACCTGGTCGGCGTAGTCCCGGGCCGTGGTCACCACTTCGTCGAGCTGCTGGTGGACGGCCCGGAAGCGGGGGCCGTAGACGTTCCAGTGCGCCTGCTTGGCCAGCAGGGACAGGTCCAGCAGATCCACCAGGGTCCTCTGCAGCACGGCACCGGTGTGGTCGCGGTCCTGCTCGGCGATTGGACTCGTGATGATGGTCATGATGACGTCTGATCCCTTTCCGGGCGAGCCCATCGGCCGTGGCAGACGGTCGGACCCCCACGACTACCGGGTGACGACGTGTCACCTGACGGAGGCTCGACGTGGGTTGCGGGACGCCCTCGACCCCCGATCCTTCCGTTTGCGCGGTCCGGGGTGATCCGTTGTTTGACTTACCGGCTCGGACGGAAGCCGTCGGTCATGCGGCCCGTGACCGTCCATGCCGGAAGGCTGTTGATCTGGGCCACGTCTGCTTCAGTCAGCTCCTTGCAGCCGCGCGAGATCTTCTCGGCCTCGTCGGAGGGCAGGGGACCCCCGTACTCCGCGGCTGGCGCGGTGATCGCTTCCGGCCCCAGCTTTCCCGGTTGCTTAGCACGGTCGAGTCAGGCCTGCTTCGCCCTCACCCACGATGCTGATTCTCACCGGCCCGTCCCCGACCCGGTCGTAAACAGGTCCGGGTATGGTTCCGGCCACTCCCGGCTCACCAACCGCGACGACGTCTCGCCGGGCTCGTCGACGGGGCGCCTCACCGGTATGGTCCCGGTGTTGGACGCTGTTCCGGAGTCCGCTACTGCGGCTTCCCGGCGCGGCTGAGCGCGCCGTGGAGCTGGGTCCGGCTGCTGACCCCCAGCTTGGGGAACGCCTGGTACAGGTGGAAGCCCACGGTACGGGCGGACAGCAGCAATCGTTCGCCGATCTGCCGATTGGTGAGCCCTGCTGCGGCCAGCCGCGCGATCTGCAACTGCTGCGGAGTCAGACGCTCCACCGAACCCTGGTTCCCCTCCACGTCCCGCACGGGCACCCCACAGGCCCGCAGTTCTCCCGCCGTCCGCTCCACCCACGGCTTCGCTTTCAACCGCTCGAACACCGTCAAGGCCCGCGCGAGTTCGGCTCGCGCCTCGCTCATCCGACGCCTACGGCGCAGCCACTCGCCGAACTCCAGCGACACCACCGCCCGCTCGAACGGCCACTGCTCTCCCACCGGATCCCCCACGACCGCACGGAACAGCCCTTCCGCTTCCTCCCCCTCGCACAGCAACGCCCGAGCCCGTCCCACGATCAGCCGCAGGCGGGGCGACATGCCCTCGGCCACCCACCGCTCGACCGCGTCCACCACCGCGACCGCCTCCTCCGGCCGCCCCACCCGGACGGCAGCTGCGGCCAGGTCCCCCACCCCGTACAGAGAGCAGTGGTAGTGCACCGGTCGCGGATCGGGCCCCGCCGTGAACAACCCGCGCAGCGACTCGAACTCCACCGCGTGATCACCCTCGGCGGCCGCCACCGCCGCACGCACCAAGGCCATACGCACGCGCAGCGCCCGGCTCTCCGACACGTCCAGCCCCTGCACGGCCTTCGCCATCAGCTCCCGGGCATCCGCCCCGCGCAACGCCAGCACCATCGCGTTCACGTACACGGCCACCCACGCAGCCGCCTCCAGTCCGTTCTCCTGTGCCATCCGCCGTGCGTCCTCGGCGGACTCCCACGCAGCGTCCCACGCACCGGCATCGAACTGTGCCAACGCCAGCGCCTGTCCCACCATGGCGTTGGAGCCCGGGGTCGGCGCCGTCCGGAGACGCTCCATCACCGCACTGAGCAGTTGCACCCCCAACGCCGTCTCGTCCAGGATCCACGCCGCGCTTCCCAGCACGCTCAACCGTCCCGGCACGTCGTCCGCCTCGGCCGCGGCGTGTCTCAGCGCTGCCAGCGCACCGCGACGGTCACCGAAGGGATCACAGCAGGCGCGTGCCCACACCTGTTCGTACACGCTGCCCACATCGCCCGGGATACGCGTCAGCAACCCCAGCGCCTGTCGGCGGAAAGTCTCGTCACCGCTGCAGTACAGCACCACCGCGCTGTGACTGACCGCGTCCAGCGCCGTCACCGGCGAGGCGTCCGCCATGTCGGCGGCCAGTGGCAGCAGATGCGAGAGCGCGGCCTTCTGCCGGCCTCTCGCCACCAGCGCCCAGCCTCTGCGCAACGCCGCCTCGGCCAGCATCCCGGTGTCGTCGGTCGCCGAGGCCACCTCGCCGGCCAGCGCCTCGACCCACCACGGCTCACCCGCATGCACAGCGAGATCACACGCGTCCAGCAATCGCCGTGCCCGCGACCATCCCGGTTGGCTCAACTGCGCCGCGCGCTCCAACGCCGCGGCCGCCACGCGATAGCCCCCACGCCTGCGTGCCCGTCCCGCCGTCTCCACCAGCGCGCCCGCGACCGACTCGTCCGGAGCCAGGGACGCCGCGGCCAGATGCCACGCCCGCCGGTCGGGGTCTCCCGCCAGCCCGTCGGCCAAGCGCAGATGAACCTCACGACGCTCCGCGAACGATGCGGTCCCGTACACTACGGACCGCATCAGCGGATGCCGGAACTCGACCGTCCCGCTCACCACACGCACCAGTCCCGCGTCCTCCGCGGCCGACCAGGCCGCGGCGCCCCCGCCGGGCACCGATGATGCCGCCGACAAGGCCGCCCTCATGTCCGGCCCGTCCGCCGCCGCCGCGAACAAGAGCACCCGGCGGGTCGCTTCCGGCAATCCGTCCAACCGTTCCGCGAAGGCGTGCTCCAACCGGGCCGGCAGCGAAAATCCCGCCCCCAGTGCTGGGTCCCACCTCGAAGAGCCCCGCTCTGCGGCCTCCCGCGCCAGCTCAACCAGGGCCAACGGATTACCCGCCGCGAGCCGCAGTATCTGCCCGCGCACCCTGCCCCGCGGGACCACGGGCTGCGCGTCCAGCAAGCGCCCAGCCGCTTCGCCCGACAAGGGCCCGACCGGCACCGGCTCGAAAGCGGACCACTTGGGCGGGGACGCGCTGTCGCCGCGTAGAGCGGCCAGCAGGCCCACTGGTTCGCCGGCTATGCGGTGCGCAACGAACAGTACGGTCTCCAGGGAGAAGTCGTCGAGCCACTGCACGTCGTCCATGACGAGCGTGACAGGGCGGTGGCTCGCCGAAGCCAGCAGCAGGTTCAGGGACGCGAGTCCGACGAGCAGTCGGTGGCCATCGCCTTCCGTGTTGCCGGCACGGGCAGGCGCGTGCTGCATGCCGAGGGCACGGTCGAGGGCCGCGCGCTGCGGAGCCGGCAGCCGGGGGAGGTGATCCAGGGTGGGCCTCAGCAACTGGTGCAGGGCGCCGTATTCCAGCGTGCGCTCTGTCCGGCTGCCGGCGCAGCTGAGAACACTGGTGCCGCGGCGGGCCGCTTCCGCCGTCGCGGCGCGCAGCAGGGTGGTCTTGCCGGCGCCGGGCTCACCTACGAGGAGAAGGGCACCCGCCTCTTCGGCCCGCTCAGGGAAAAGGCCTCGCAGGACACGCGACATCTCAGGCTCACGCCCGGTGATCCCGTTCAGTGGGTCCTCTTCCACGCCTCCACGGATCATTGTTCCTCCCCGGCTCCTCGGAATTAATCGGAAGCTATCACGGGAATGCTGGAGGTCCGGTTTCTTCTTTTCAATGGGAAGTCCAGAACGCGGTCTGGAGGCCGTATTTCCAGAGATAATCAAGAATTCCCGCGGGAAAGAGGAAGAATTCCAGATTCATTCCACAACCCGCGCGGGCCCACCGCCACGGTGTGCGCGGGCTCGGAACGCTTCACCGGAAGATCCGCCAGGGCGACGGGAGAGGAGTCTGTCAGGCCTGTCGTTGCTGACCTGCCTCGGTCTCTCGTACGGAACCACGGGGCACACGGATGCGCTCAAGAGCGGTCGTCGGACGGTGACTGGCCGCGGCTTTGTTCAGGCCAGGAGCCCTCACGCGGCGCTGCATCAGTCGACCGACCGTGCTCACAGGAGGCGGCACGCCGACGTCCGAAACGCAAGGCGCCTCACAGGTCCCGAGTTCCCGGCGCCGGTTGGTGCGCCGGCACCCGGTGTCCTCACCCGTTGCTCCCCCCAAGAGGTCAGTCACACGACGGATGGCGAACACGCGCGGGTCCGAAAGGCTGGTGCGGACACAGGCTCGGTGCGGAGGTAGGGATGAAAGCGTCTGACGGGACACGGTTCTGCCCCACCCCTCCGGCACTCCCACTGGCACGTCCGCCTGCCGCCGAGCCACTGTGCCTCTCCGTTCTCGGCCGGGCGACGTCCTCGGCGCCGCCCGTTCAGGCCTGGCGGCGTTGTCCGATGTGCCGGTTCGAGGATCCGGAGCTGCTCTTCCCGTGCCGGCGAGCCAGGACCGGCGCTCGGGCATCTCGACGCGGCGAAGGCCGTCTTCCTGCGATGCCCGGTCATCCAGCCGTGCCGGGACTGGACCCTCGACCACCACGAGGAGGCGGCGGCCTCAACGAGGAGAAACGGCGGGCCGTCAGGAAGCGCTCGGCCCGCGGAGCACCTCGACGCCTGGCCTCCGGCCGGCGGCCGTCGACAGAACCCGAGACCGACAGCGAGGACGCTGACCAGATGACTGAGCATGCGCACCCTTCAGATCACCCTCACGGCAACCGTCCGGGTACCCTCGAACTCGTCACGACCTTTCAGTTCCGGCCTGTGTCCCCAGAGCACGCAGCATCGGCTGCAGATTCAGCTACAGCGTTGAGATCCCTTCGCGGTGCGCATGGACCTCTTCGTGACCGCGGAGACGCGCGTCATCTGGGTGGTCGGCCGGGACCTGCTGTGGGGCGGCACCGACCGGCTCAGCGGCGAGGGCGACTGCAAGGTGTGGCCCAGCGCGGGGCCGCACGACAGACCGTTGCTCCACCTGAGACTGGAGGGCCCGTACGGGCATGCAACTGGGCCACCCTCGCCGGAAGCCTGCTGCCGCCCGTCTGAATCCTGGATCTCCGCTTCTGGTTCGTATGTGGTTTCCCCCAGCAGGACGATGCCTGCAGGTGAGGGCCCATGGTCATATGTCCGATGCTCCGGCCCCGGCCCGCCGACACACTCGACGCCAGCAGTGCTCCTCACTGGGCGGGAAGCAAGTCTCCGGCGAAGGATCCGACATGTACAGCGATGCACCGAACCACGTCGTCGACGCCGCCAACGGCGTCAGATACGCCTATCGACGCTGCGGTCCCTCCGGCGCACAGCCGCCTCTGCTCATGCTCCACCATTTCCGGGGCACCCTGGACAGCTGGGACCCGGCCCTGATCAACGCCCTGGCGGCGGAACGCGATGTCATCGTCTTCGACCACGCCGGGGTCGGCCTGAGTACCGGCCGCACCCCCCGCACCATTGCAGAGACAGCGATGGACACCCTCGCTTTCATGACCGCCGTCGGAGTGCCGAAGGCGGACCTGCTGGGATTCTCGATGGGGGGCTACACGGCCCAGGAACTGGCACTGCTGCGCCCCGCCGCCTTTCGCCGCCTGGTGCTGGCGGCCACCGCCCCTCGCGGTGGCCCGGCCATTTCCGGCTGGCCGGACGACATCTTCGCCCGCGCCGATGTCGACCAGCCGAGCCTGGAGGACTACTTGTACACCTTCTTCAATCACACCGAGGCCAGTCAGCGCAGTGGGCTGGAGTTTCTGGGGAGGTACATCGAGCGGGAGCGTAGCCGGGACCTGCCGGCCGGCCGAACGGCCAGGCAGGCGCAGTACGAGGCGATGACCGAGTGGGGCGTACCGGATCACGGTGCCTTGGAACGGCTCGCGGAAATCAGGCAACCCGCGCTCGTGGTGCACGGGGACAACGACCTCGTCACACCTCCCAGCGCGTCCCGTCTGCTCGCGGGCCTGCTCCCCGACGCGCGGGTGAAAACGTATCCCGACTCCGGTCACGGCTTCCTGTTCCAGCACCACGACGAGGTGGCGCGGGAAGTGCTGGACTTCCTGGCCGAAGGGTGCTGAAAACCGGCCGAACCCAGTCGACCGACAGATGCGGCACCTGCCCGCCATCAGCCACCATGTGAGTGCTGGCAGGGGCAACCGTCCTCCGGCTTGGGAGGAACGTTGTCGTTGGTGGGCCGTACGTCCGAGTTGCATGCTCTGGAAGCTCTGCTGGTCGAGGCGGAGAACGAAGGAGCAGCGCTGCTGCTGCAGGGCGACCCGGGGGTAGGGAAGACCGCGCTGCTGGACGCAGTGACCGCCCGTGCCCGGGCGGGCGGACTGCGTGTGCTCCAGGTCGTCGGAGTCGAGAGCGAGCAGGAACTCGCGTTCTCCGCGCTGCACCAGCTTCTCCATCCGCTGTTCGATCACCTCGCGGGACTGCCGGCCTTCCAGGGTGGCGTGCTGGAACAGGCGCTCTCCATCCGTGAGGGCTCGGCGCCGGGACGTTTCGCCATCTCGGCGGCGGCCCTGGCGCTCCTCCAGGCCGCGGCCAAGCGGCAGCCACTGTGCGTGGTGGTGGACGACGTGCACTGGATCGACCGTTCCAGCGCCGAGGTGCTGACCTTCATCACCCGCAGGCTCAGCAGTTGCCGGGCAGCCTTCATCATGGCCGCGCGCAGCGGGGCGCACGGCTTTCTCGATCCCACGGGTCTGCAGGTGCTCGACGTCGGTCCGCTGCCGGCCCCCGATGCGCTGGTGCTGCTCGACAGCAGTCACCCGGGGCTGGCCGAATCGACCAGGCGGCGCCTGCTGGACGAGTCCGAAGGCAACCCGCTCGCCCTGGTGGAGCTGCCGAGCCAGCTCACCGACGCCCAGCGGGACGGCGCCGAAGCCCTACCGACGAACCTGCCGCTCAGCAGCCGGCTGGAGAGCGTGTTCGCCGACCGCATCCGGCAGCTCGGCTCCGTGCCACGTTTCGTCCTGTTGCTGACAGCGTTGGATGGTGAGCGTGCCGGTAATCTGGGGGACATCCGGACGGCCTTCGGCGCAGCGGGCGAAGAGTGGGACGACGGCCTGCTGGACATGAGCGAGCGCACTGGACTGGTCCGTATCGACCACGTCGAGGAGCACGTCACCTTCCGTCATCCCCTGGTCCGATCCTGCGTGGTGCACATGTCCCCGGTCGGCCGTCGCAGAGCCGCGCACCGTGCGCTGGCCGAGGCCCTGAAGGCGGAGCCGGAGCGACGTGCCCTGCACCTCGCCCACGCCGCGGACGACCCGGACGAGGCGGTCGCCGTCGAACTCACCCGCGCCGCGGAGCGGGCCATGACCCGAGGCGGAGCCGCGGAGGCCGCCACGGCGTACCGCCGGGCTGTCGAACTCAGCCAGGACTCCACCGAACGCGCCCGCCGCCTGGAGCAGGCCGCGTTCGCCGCCGGCATCGCCGGTCTCCTGGGCACCGCCCAGGAACTGGCCGGCCAGACCACGGAATCACTACGGGGCGCGGCAGCCGCGGGCTACGTGCAGTTCCACCGGGAGGGAGACATCGACGCGGTCTACCGCATCCTTCCTCCGGCCATGGAAGCGGCACACGAAAGCACCGCCCCGGAGGACGTGGAGGCGTTCGACGACGCGTTCTACGTCCTGCTCAACGCGGCGGTGTGGGGAGGCCGTGCGGAACTGTGGCCTGCCGTCTACCGCGCGCTCGACCGGATCTCCGAGTCCGCGCGCATGTGTTTCGACTGCGTCGCCGACCCGGCGCGGACCGCTCATGACGTGCGGGAGCGACTGGACAGGGCGACGGCCGCGCTGTCTCCCGACACGCCGTTGTGGCGCGTCAACTGGCTGATCTACACGGCCATGTATCTCGACTGCTTCACGTTCTACGACGGCGTGTGGCGGGAGGCCGTCGGGCACAGCGCGTACGACAGCCTACGCTTCGGCTTGGTGGCCAGGGCCCACGAGGCGTTCATGCGGGGTGAATGGGACAGGATTCAGGCGATCGCGTCCCAGGGCATCGCGGACGCCACTGAACACGAGTACAACCTCATTCACGTCATCTTCACCTACGGACTGGCCATGGTCGCGTCCGGCCGCGGGGACGAGGAAGCCCTGCGCCGGCACTGCGACACGATCACCGCGTGGGCCCAGCCGCGCCGCATGCAACTGCTGATGTCCACGGTGAACGAGACCTGGGCCCGCGCCGCGGTCGGCCGGGGGGACTTCGAGGAGGCCTACCTGCTGGCCTCCGCGTTGACCCCACCGGGAGAACTGCCCTCGCACTTCCCCCATTTCTCGCGTGTGTTCCTGGAACTCGTGGAGTCCGCGCTGCGCACCGGCAGGACGGCGGCGGCGCGCGCACACGTCGAGGCGGGCCGGCAGGCGCGTCTGGACGCCATATCACCGCACCACGCGGTCATCCTCGCCGCGGCTGTCGCGGTCGTCGCCCCCGACGACGAAGCGGGCCCGCTGTACGAGGCGGCCCTGGCGGTGCCGGACGCCTCCCTGTGGACCTACGAATACGCTCGTATCCGGCTCTGGTACGGCGAGTGGCTCCGTCGGCGCCGGGAGTACACGGCTGCGCGCGTCCAGCTGAGTGCGGCGCTTGAACTGTTCGAGCAGCAGCTGAAGGCTCCGCTCTGGGCGCAGCGTGCTAGGGACGAACTGCGCGCGGCCGGCGTGGGAGTGGGTGTGGCGGACGCCAGAACCGGGGTGAAGATGAGCGCACAGGAGCGTCGCATCGCGGAACTCGCGGCGAGCGGGCTGTCCAACAAGGAGATCGGCCGGCAGCTCAACATCTCGCCCCGCACCGCAGGCGCGCACCTCTACCGGGTGTTCCCCAAGCTGGGCATCACCTCCCGCGCCGCTCTGCGCGACGCACTGAAGGCCTTCGACGAAGCCAACGGTACGTGACGGCGGCGCCGTCGGCGGTCGTGGACCAGGGCGGGGGCGCGGGACACCGTGGTCGGGACCACGGGTACGCCCGGGCAGGGCGTCACCGCGGAACTCAGTGAGCGCGGGTCCAGGGCTTCCACCCAGCCGTGTCGCACGCTCCAGCCGCACACCCGGGTGGCGACTGCGGCGTTCCTGGCCCACCAGAACGGCGGAGCTGACCCCCCTGCCCGACAGCGCCGACGCGAGCAGATCCCGCACATCCGCCAGCTCTTCCACCGTCTCCGGGCCGGCGGCACCCTCGGCCCATTCGAGTGTGCCGTCGCTCCACTCGACCACCACATCGAAGCGGTGACGCCCGGGGCCGAGAACCGTCGGCAGCGCCGCGCAGATCGAGCCCGCGTCCGCCGTCGCACGAGCGAGCACGGCGGCCCGGTACGTCGACCCGATGAACCTCCGCATGAACATATCGGCCCCCTCCGCACGACGATCGCTGACGAGTGGTGGACTGCCCCAGGATGAGGGGCACTTATGGATTGTTTGTGGGGTGCTTGCCCGATGGTGCAGTAACGGCTCACCGGACTGCCCGTTTGGATACGTGTGCGCCACGCGTCAACGACCGCGACGTTATGGTCGATCCCGATTGCACCGCGCACCCGCCAGGAGGCGAAATGAGTACGTTCCCCGTGCGGCGTCTGGACGTGGCCGTGCCGTCCGTGTCCGACTTCCGGCAGAGCTACGAGGCCGCCGTACCGCGGGTTCCGGAGGAGGAGCTGGAGTCCCTGATCCGCCGCGATGCCTCCTGGTCGGAGATCACCGGGCTCATCGACTCGGCGGCCCCGCACGGTTTCATGATCTTCGAGAAGAACGCGGCGCACCTCCTCTTCCGCCCTGCCGGAGACCGGGCGATCTGCTTCTGGTACCTGATGGGCAATCACACCATCGCCGAGCGCATGTACCGCCACGACCCGCGGACCATGCTCTACGCGCCGCTGCGCACCGCGATCTGGCAGGACGAGGCCGGAGCGGCCTGGTTCAGTGTGGACCAGCCCAGTACTCACTTCGCCGGGCTCGGTATCCCTGAGGTGACCGAGGTCGGTGTCGAACTCGACCGGAAGGTCGCCGCCCTCCTCGACTTCCTCGGTACCGACGTACCGCGCGAACTGCTGCAGAGCTGACTTGGCCCGGAGCCGGCGGAACACCGGCCTCGGACTTCGCCTCGCACACGTCCACTGATGCCGGCCGTGACACACGTATCTGTGCCGCCGTCTTGGGTATGCTGTCCATTGATCTCGGTCGCGCCTCCGCGCGTGCCGGTCAGACGATCACGGCGAAGATCACCACGGACTCCGTGGACGCCGCGCTCACCCTGTACTACGCCGCCGGACAGGTCCTCGCCGGGGCCGACGATTCCGCGGGTACCCTCGCCCCGACCTTCATCAGCAAGGTCACCAGGACGGGCACGTACTACCTGATGGTCGCGGGCTCGGGCACGCGGCCGCACGACCCGTCCGACTCCGGCAGCGGTAATGGCGTCACGAGCGAGGGTACGTACACGCTCAGCCTGAGCGCGGCCGTCCCCCACACGCGGTACCAGGCCGTCCACCTGCGGGCCCGGAGACGTCGTCGGCGCGGCGGTGGACGGCACCCCGGACAAGGTCGCGATCTACAGGCCGGACGGGACCGAGGACGAGGGCTCCACCGGCGACGTCACCCACAACCACCCCGCGTCCAGCCCTCTTCCCTCGGGCAAGGTCTCCCTCGACGACGTGGCGGCCGAGGACGGGTGGTACTGCATCGCGGTCACCGGCGACACCCGCGGCTCCTGCCGGCCAGTGCGGAGAAGCCCCTGGCCGACGCGATCACCGCCGACGTGCGCCGACGACTCCAGACCGATCTGGCGGGCAGCGGCATCAACAAGCGGTTCGGCGTTCGCGTGCTCAGCAGTGAGCACGGCGCCGACCCCGGCGACGCGAAGAACGTCGACCGTGTCGTCATCGGCGGGACCATCGAGGAGACGGGCCTGCCCACGCTGGGCGTCACCAGTTCCATCGACCCGGGCAACTTCGACACCTCGGACACGTCGATCGTGCTGCTGGACCTGCTCAACGGACCGGCGGACGACACCGTCTCACTGAACCACTACATGAAGCCGTCCAGCGACAGGATCACGTTCATCAGCACGGTCGTCTCCAACCTGGTCTCGCACGAGATCGGCCATGCGCTGGGCAACTGGCACACGGCCACCGACGGGACGTCCACGCTCATGGACAACGACAGCATGTTCCTCGGTATGGGTCCCGACGGCATCGACGGCATCGACGGCACGCCGACGACGACGTTCCGCAGCGCTTCGGAACCGATGCCTTTACCGACGTGGATGGGTTGACGGGGTGGAGAACACCGCGGTCCGCGCCGCCTACGCGCTGTCCCGCTGAGAGCGGGGCGAATCTCTCGTCACGATACGTGTGGTGAGGTGCGCACCCGCTCGACGCCCGCCCCCCACCGAACGACCCATGCCACGGCGGCATTGCGTGACGACCATGACGACAACCGCGCCCCACGGGACGCCGCCGCAGCAAGGGCACCACCTCCACGTCCAGACCCTGGTGAGCCGGTACCGCGCCGCTCTGGTCGTCTATGCCCAAAAGCTGGGCGACCTCCTCCTCGTGCATCAGGACCGGTGTGCCGTACGCGAGCCGCATGCGCTCCGCAACACCGATGGGGTCGTTGCGGGCATGCGTCACCAGGATCGCGCGCACGGCTTGCGGCTTCAGACCCAGCGCGTCCAGCGAGGCCCGCAGCAGGCGTGGTCGTTCGGATATCCGCTGTCCACCAGTGTGGCGTCGGCACCGTCTTCCACGATCAACCAGTTGGTGTTGCTGCCCGACACCAGATGGACGTAGTCGCCGACGTGCACGATGTCGTCAGCGCGCAGTTGCCTGCTCATGAGCGTTCACGTCTCAGACCGTCGCGAGGTACTGGTGGACCGAACGGACGGCGCTGGCGCCGTCGCCCACGGCGGCGGCGACGCGCTTCATCGAGGCCAGACGCACGTCACCGGCGGCGAACACACCGGGCACGCTGGTCTCGTACGGCAGCGGCTCGCGCCCCAGTTCCTTCCAGCGCGGTCCGAGGTCCGCCGACGACAACTGCCGGTCCGTCGGCACGAACCCGTCCGGATCCAGGACCACCCCGCCGAGCCATGTTGTCGCCGGCCGGGCCCCGATGAAGCAGAACAGGCCCGCGCAGTCGACACGGCGTGCCCCGGTGCCCTCGGCCCGGGTGGTCAGGGACACACCTTCCAGATGCGGCCTGCCGTGCAGCTCCGTCACCTCGGTGCCCGTGAGCACGGTGATCCGCGGATCGTTCAGGATGCGTTCCACGAGGTACGCGGACATGCGAGCGCCGAGATCGGGTCCCCGTAGCACCAGGGTGACCTCTGAGGCGTACCGGGCCAAATGCAAGGCGGCCTGCCCGGCGGAGTTGGCGCCGCCCACCACCGCGACCGGCCGGCCGGCCACCGCCTGGGCCTCCAGGTCGGTGGCCGCGTAGTAGATGCCGCACCCGGTCAGCTCGGTCCAACCGTCGAGGGGGAGCGCCCGGTATTCCGCTCCGGTGGCGACGATCACCGCACGCGTCTCGACGCGGGTTCCGTCCATCAGGATCACGACGTGGTCACGGCCCTCGGTACTCAGCCCGACGACACCGCACGGACTGGCGAGGTGCACACCGAACTTCAGCGCCTGTATGGCGGCCCGCGCGGTCAGATCAGCTCCGCTGAGCCCGAAGGGGAAGCCGAGGTAGTTCTCGATGCGCGCGCTCGTGGCGGCCTGCCCGCCGACGGCCACCCCGTCCAGCAGCACCGTCTCCAGGCCCTCCGAGGCGCCGTACACCGCGGCCGCCAGTCCCGCCGGACCGGCGCCCACGACGGTGAGGTCGGCCGAGCCGCGTCCGGTACGGCGGTAGGCGAGGTTGAGCTGCTGGCTCAGCACGCCCGGCGTCACACGCGGCGTCGCCACGGACGACGACAGTGCCGCGGGCAGGTCCTCCTCGGTGAGACCGGACGAACGCATCGCGTCCGCGCCCTGCGGGGAACCGCTGTCGAGCCACCGGTGCGGCACCCCCTGACGGTCCAGGAAGGTGCGCATGGCCAGGCCCGCCGCCGAGCCGGAGTCGCCGACGATCCGCAGCGTCTGCTCCGTCGCCTGGCGCAGCAGCCGGCGCCGGGCGAGGATCGCGCGCAGGAGCAGATCGGAGAGCTCGGTCTCCTGGGCCATCAGCCGGCGGAAGGCGGCCGGTTCTACCCGGTGGAGCGTGCCACCGGCCGCGACGCGTACGGTCAGCCCCCGCCGCTGCCCGGTGAGCAGGTTGAGTTCACCCGCGAACTGGCCGGGGCCGTGCGTCATGAAGAGGTGCCCGTCGCCGCCTTCGGAGGACGGGATGATCGCCTCCAGCGTCGCTGTCTCGCACAGGAAGAGGTCGACCGAATCGTCCTCGACCTGGTAGAGGACGTCTCCTGCCCGGACCTCCTCGCGGCTTGCGTAACGAGCGGCGCGGGCGAGCTGACCGTCGTCCAGCCGCACTTCGGCGGCGGTGGCGAGATCGTCGGGACGATCACCGATCTCGGGGAATGAGGTTGCCATGCCCGAAGAATGCCACCGGCTCACACCTCCGGGCCACTGATCGCCCTGTCGGTAGGGCTCCGGCGGCGCACATGTGCACATGAGGACAGTTTTCGTGCACGAAAGGCTCCACATGTCCGGGGGCATGTTCGGGTGGTGCCGCTGGGCAGTGGGGTGCGGATCCGACGAGCGTCGCGCGGTCTCTCCAGCGGCGCCGCCTAGCCGATACCGGAGGCATCACGTCCTACCAGCGCGTCGTCCGGCGAGAATGTTCTCGGCCTCGACGGGGGCGCGCTGCGCTCGACAACACGCCACGACGGCCGGCGGCTCGCAATGCCGCTCTCACAACGCACCGTTGCGGATGGCGTAGGCCACCGCCTGCGTCCGGTTGCGCAGGCCCAGCCGGGTGATGACGTCGTGCAGGACGTTCTTGATCGTGCGTTCCGAGTAGTTGAGGCGCCCCGCCACCTCCGCGGTGCTCAATCCCTCGGCCAGCAGCCGCAGGACGTCCACCTCCCGGGTGGACAGGTCGGACGAACCCGGTTGGTGCCCCGGCAGTGAGCGCAGGCGCTCGACCAGCGCGCGCACCAAGGTGGGCGGCAGCGGCGACTCCCCTTGCAGAGCCCTGCGGCTCGCCCGCACGATGTCGGCGTAACCGACCTCCCCGCGCAGCAGCACACCCACGACTCCCCGGTCGACCGCGTACAACAGATGCCGCTCACTGATCGAGTCCACCACCAGCAGCACCGGCAGTCCCCGTCCCCGGTCAGGCCCGGCGACCTCGTCGACACGTTTGAGCGTCGACGGGGTGAGCTTCTGTGCCAGCACCAGCGCCACGTCGGCACCGTGCCGATCCTCCCAGGGCACCACGCGCACCCCCGAAGCTCCGCGGAGATAGGCCTGCGCGCCCTCCTCCGTGAGCACGTCGCTCGCCGTCACGGTGAGCGTCACCGGGAGGGCGTCCCGGTCCTCACCTCTGCCCACGGCTCTCATCGCCGGCTCGTCCGGCACGGACGCCAGACGGAACCGGCCGACCGGCCCCGGACGCTCCGGCACCGGTGCCTTGACGGCACTTCGTGTCATGTGTGATCACCGAGTTCCTGCGATGCGCTGTCGAGTGTTCGTCGGGAGCTGATGCCCGGCGCGAGATGGACCGCCGGTCCGCGATCTTGTGAGGCGACATTCCACGCGCGGCCGTCCGGACGATGCGCCGTCCCTGACCGGTCAGGGCGGTGCCCCGGGCGCCATGCGCTCCGCCACTCGGCGACGTCGCCCACCGCGCCGGACCGAGGTTCGTCCAGGCGTGTGGGCCCGCCGTCGCGCGGCCAGGGGTGGAATACGCCAGAGCCTGGGAGAACGGCGAGTGAAGCGCAGGTGCGGTCACCGCGGATCAGCCCCGCCTTCTCCGCCGGGTCGAGGGGGCGTGTGCCGTAGAGGTGGGCCTCCGGCTTCATGCCGCATCTCCGGTTCGTTCGATGGCCTTCCCGCCCGGCACGGAGGCCGCCGGACCGCCAACGGGCCGCACGACCAGGCAGATCGAAGGCCCGGGCAGCCAGACCATTCCAAATGAGACAGGTGCTGCACCCCTGACATCTGTCATTCGACGTGGTCGGCGACAGATCAGGCCGTGGTTCCGGTGACCGTCCCCGTCGGCTCCGGACGTGACCGCGCGAGATCCTCGCGCCAGGGGGTTCACGGGCGCACTGCTCCGAGTGGTACTCGATGGTGTGCCTTGGTGGCCCGCACCGCTGGGTCGCGGAGTGGGCCACCGTGACATGGGCAGTTACTACTTGGCGAGGAAGGTGAGGAGGGCGTTGTTGACTTCCTCGGCGTGGGTCCAGAGCAGGCCGTGGGGGGCGCCGTCGATCTCGATGTAGTCGGCGTGGGGGAGGGCCTTGTGGAAGGGGCGGCCGGTGGAGTCGATGGGGAGGATGTTGTCGGCGGTGCCGTGGAGGATGAGCGCGGGGACGTCGATCTTGGGGATGTCGTTGCGGAAGTCGGTGGGCCAGGTCAGCGGGGCGGCCCAGGCGGCGTGGGCGCCGCCACCGGCGGCGACGTTCCAGCTGTTGCGGACGGCCTCTTCGCTGATGCGGGTGCCGAGGTTTTCGTCGAGGTTGTAGAAGTCGTTGTAGAAGGTGGTGAAGTAGGCGTAGCGGTCGTTCTTGGCGGTGTCGGAGACGCCCTGGAAGAAGGCCTGGTCGTTGGCGCCGGTGGGGTTGTCGTCGGTCTTGAGGAGGAAGGGCTCCAGGGAGGCGAGGAAGGCGGCCTTGGCGATGCGGGAGGAGCCGTAGGTGGAGAGGTAGCGGGCGACTTCGCCGGTGCCCATGGAGAAACCGACGAGGGTGGCGCCGTGGAGGTCGAGTGTCTCGACGAGGGTGTTGAGGTCGGCGGCGAAGGTGTCGTAGTCGTAGCCGGTGGTGGGCTGGCTGGACTGGCCGAAGCCGCGGCGGTCGTAGGTGATGACGCGGTACCCGGCGGCGAGGAGGGCGGTGGTCTGCTTCTCCCAGGAGTGGCCGTCGAGGGGGTAGCCGTGGATGAGGACGACGGGTCGGCCTGTGCCGTGGTCCTCGTAGTACAGCTCGATGTCGGTGGTGTTCTCCTGGCCCACGGTGATGTACGGCATGGTGGTGGCCTTTCAGGTGTGGGGCGGTGCGGCGGATCCGCACCGCCGGGCGACGGACCCAGCGTCTCTCGACAGCGAGCACGACCGAATCTGTCTAACGACTTATCTCTTGAACCCCGACCCACAACGCAACCTGCGCGGCAGGCCGGCACACATGGTCCGATCCTCGCGGTTCTATGGGTGTTTCCCGATGACGAGGACCGACCCGGGTCCGTCAACGCGTTCCCGGCATCAGGGCGGCGAGCCCTGCCACGGCCCTGGAACCTGTCGTGCAGTCAAATGACCGATGCTGTTCGGCGCTCCTGCTTCGCCGTGTCCGACTCGGCCAGTTTCTCTCTGGCCTGGACGGCAGGCGGCAGGTCCGGATCGTCAAGGGTTCTGAGGGCTTCGGTCCAAGCCCGCTGTGCGCCCGCCACGTCCCGGGAATCCAGCCGTACGTCGCGGAGTGCCGTCAGTTCCTCCGCCACGTTGCCCCGGCTGCCCGCCAGCCGCATCATTTCGATGCCCCGTTCGTAGTACGAGGCCGACTGGGCGTAGTCGCGTCGCCGGCGGAACACCTGTCCGATCACTGTCAGGGCCAGTCCCTCACCGTTGAGGTCGTGCAAGTCGCGGAACATCGAGGCAGAGGTGCGCAGGAGCCGCAGGGCCACCTCTGGATCACCGAGTTGCATGCGAGCCATTCCGGCCCCGGACAGAATGGTGGCCTTGAGCCGGCCCGGCTCGGGCCCGCTCACAAGATCCAAGGACGCTTCCAGATGGCGCAGGGCACGAAGGTGGTCTCCCTGGGTGTGATACACGAGGCCGGTGTTCCACAGGATGTGTGCCAGGTCGGCGGTGGAGTGCAGCTGTCCGACGTAATGACGTGCGTGTTCCGGATGGCCCAGCGCTCCGGGTAGGTCACCGAGGTGGTGCAGCGCGCCGGCCAGGCCGTGGTGGGTCCGCGCCATGCCCACCGGGTCCTCTGCCTTGCGCGCCGCTCGCAGGGCGGCCCGCATGGTGGCGGCCCGGTCGTACCACCATCCCATGCGCTGCTGGCACACCTGCAGGGTCACTGCCAGTTCCCAGGCCATCCGGCTGTCGCCGTGCGCAGCTGTGGTTTCCACCACCGAACGCAGCACCGCACGCTCCCGCGTGTACCAGGCTGCCGCCGCGGCGGCGTCCGGCAGCGGCTCCGGTGTCACGGACGGCAGGGGCGACGCGGGAGCGGCCGGTTGAGGTCCGGGCCGCAGCAGGAGGTTCGCGGCGTGGGCGGTCTGACGATAGTGGTCGTACATACGGGACCGGACGGTCGGCCGGTCCGTCTCGTACTGGACGGCCAGTTCGGCGGCGTACGCGAGGATCAAGTCGTGGGCCCAGTAACGGTGGCGCCCGCGCACGGTCAGCAGCCTGGCCCGTACGAGTTCGCCCACGGCCTGGGCCGCTTCGGGTGGGCTGATGCCGGCCATGCTGGCGAGGGCGGCGATGGTGACGTCGGGGCCGGGGTGCAGGGGGAGGAGGCGGAAGAGGCGTGCGGCCTGGGAGCCGAGGGCTCGGTAGGACCAGGAGAAGACGCCTCGCACGTCGTTGTCGAGGTTGTCGTCGCTGAAGCCGTCGAGGTTGTGCGCGGTGGCGGACAGTTCGAGGTCGATGTCGTGGAGGGTGCGTTCGGGGTAGGCGGCGGCTCGGGCCGCCACGGTGGCGACGGCGAGGGGGAGGCGGCCGCAGCGTTCGACGAGGGGGCGGATCTCGTGGGCGCCGGCGTGCGGGCGGCTGGTGCGGACGCGTTCGAGGAAGGCGGTGGTCGCTTCGGTGGGGGAGAGGACGTCGAGTGTGAGCAGGTGTGCGCCGTGGGCGGCGGCCAGCGCGGTCAGGCGGCTGCGGCTGGTGACGATGACCATGCAGTTGCCGGTCCCGGGCAGCAAGGGTCTGATCTGGGCGAGGTCACGTGCGTTGTCGAGGACGACGAGGACGCGGCGGTCGGCCAGGACGCTGCGATAAAGAGCGGAGCGGGTGTCGGGCGGGGCGGGGACGTGCTGGGGGGCGACGCCCAAGGCGTCGAGGAAGCCCTGGAGGATGTCGGCGGGGTCGGTGGGCTTGCCGTCGGCGGCGAAACCGCGCAGGTCGGCGTAGAGCTGTCCGTCGGGGAAGTCGGAGGCGACCTGGTGGGCGAAGTGCACGGCCAGGGCAGTCTTTCCGATGCCGGGAATGCCGTCGACGGCCAACACACGCAAAGCATCCCCACCCCGCGCGGCAAGGGCTCGGGCCTGCGCGAGCGCGTCCTCACGTCCCGTGAATCCCGGCAGGCCGGGAGGCAGCTGGGCCGGCCGCGCCGTTCTCACCGAAGGCGCGGCGAACGGTCCGGAACCGGCTGGAACCGGTGGGCCGTAGGCGCCGGCACCCCCGTCCCTCTCTGCCTCAGCGGGTGTGACGGTGTCGACGCGCTGCCGCAGAATCCTCTCGTGGGCGGCCCGCAGCTCCGCGCCGGGGTCCACACTCAGTTCCTCCTGCAATCGCAGCCGGATCTCCTCGTACATCGCCAGGGCCTCGGCCTGCTTGCCGTCCGAAGCGAGCACCAGCAGCAGGCGCGCCAGCAGCGCCTCGTCCAACGGATTGCGCTCAGCGGCCTGACGCAACGGCAACAACACCGCCTCGGCACGACGGCAGCGCAGCGCCGTGTCCGCTGCCTCGCACACCACCGACACGTATTCGTGCTCCAGCATGAGGAAGGCGGGGTGGCTGCCGCTGACCGGTTCCAGATCTGCCGCGCACCGCCCCTGCCAGAGGCCCAAAGCGGTGGTGAAGAGTCCCACGGAGCCTGCCGGGTCGCCCGCTGCGTCCGCCTGCCGCGCCTGATCGACCAAGGCGCGAAAGTTCAGCAGGTCGAGGCGGTCAGCATCGACGCGCAGCAGGTATCCACCCGCCTGCCGGGCAAGCCACCGCCCGGGCGACCTTGCGGGCAGGTCCGGTTCCAGGAGCCGGCGTAGTGCTCCGACGTACCGGTGCACCGCGTTGGTCGCACTCGACGGCGGATCACCGTCCCACAGCAGCTCGATGAACTCGTGCATCGACACAGGCCGCCCGGCACGCGCCAGGAGCACGGCGAGGATGAGCCGCTGCTGCTTCGGACCGAGCAGCAGCTCGCTGCCGCCCCGCCAGACCCGCACCGGTCCCAGGACCGAGAACTGGATGGCGCCGCCACCCGACTCTCGCGATATCCCTGTCATCGTGCATCTCTCCCTGCCGCCGATCCCGCGCCGGCTACCGCGTCACGCACCGGTAAGCGGCGCCGTCCAGTCACGGTCGGTTCGTGTCTTCGATGTGCTGCTCATACAGGCCGTACGGACGGCGGACATCCCCGCCCGTGTACGTGGCCGTCCAGGAGGTTGCCCGACCGGTGAGCCGTCGCGCTGACGCCAGCCTCCGCCGGCCGTCGGCGGCGGCCGAGCCGGTTCCGACGCGTGCGCGCTTGCTCGCGACAGGACGCTCTGCCCGCCGCGACGAGGCGCGTATCCCGGGTTCCCTACGGCCGACTGCTCCCGGACCGTGGTCGGCGCGAATATCGGTGCGGACCTCAGGAACATCCGACGGGGGGGGGCATCGACGTCAGCCGGAGGACCGCGCGTCGGGTCCGGTGGCGGCGGCCACTTCGCCCCTGCACGGGTACCGGCAGGCGAGAAGGCCCGGGTGACGGAAGGCGCATAACCTGGCCACGAGGCCGGCCGTGACCGGGCCGGCGGATCCACATGGCGTTTCGCTCCGAGGTCCCGCTGCAGGTCGGCGCTGACGGAGGCCAGGCCGATGGTCAAGGTGTTGCCGTCGGCGGCGCTGTCCTGCGCGAAGCGGCTCGTCGCGGACGGCCGGAGAAGACCCTGGACCTCTCCGCAACGCGAAAGACGGCCCGCCGCTTCTCCGCGGGGCGTGAGACGGTCCGCGGTGCAGGACGCGGGACGGTCTGCGGAGCGAGGTGTCCGCCTCGGGCGGTTCGACCGGATCAGCCGGGATGTACTCGGTCATAGAGCTCTCCGCATCGTGACGAGGGAGACCCGCCGCCGACTGGCCGGGTACCGACGGCTTCGGGGACATGTCCACAGCTCCGACCATCCGCTGGGTTCCCGGGCGGCCGGATCCGTGCAGGTGGGCTCGGCTGGGCCTCTTGATCACGGCACCACCGAGCCCCGTTGATGAACGCCATGCGTGTGGCGACAAGTTCAATATGGTCGGTCATTTTCATTCTGTCAAACCGGCCCCTCTTGCCGCTTCGGCCCGAATGGGATAAATGCGACAATATTCTCTCGCCGGCTTTGGGTATACCGGCAGCTGGAGCCAACCCCGCGGAGGCCGGGGCCGTCTGGCCGGGTTCATGGGCTCACCCTCAACACGGCCCCGCCGGACCGCGCACGTATCAGGCGCATGGTGTCCACGGTCTTCGCCCCCGGCATCTCGAAGGGTTCCGGGTGCCGGTCGATCGCTTCCCCGGCCTCGCGCGCGCCGTTCCCCACAGAACCTGATCGATACCGATTACCGATGCCCACGCGGCAAAGAGGCGGGAGCGTTGGCCGTAACGAAGCGAACGCAGCCGAAGGGCGCGACATGTCATACCGGCAGAACGGCCACCGCTACTTCGTGGACCTCGGCATCCTCACCTTCGAGATGCACTGTGTCACCGATTCGACGATGGCGCTCACCGTCGTCGAAGGAGGGGGCATACTGCCCGACGGGCACACCGAAACCGTGACCACCACGGTGGCGGAGGTCCGCCCCCACGTGTACCTCACCTCCTGGCGGGGGCAGCGCGGTACCAGGGTCCTCCACCTGGAGGACTTCGAACGCGGGCGGGTGCACTCGCGCATCTTGCCACCCGGCAGCGCACCGGTCGTCCGCCTGGGGACCCTCACGCAGCTGCGCTCAACCGGCCTGGGAGGCGGTCGGCGACGGCGACGGAAACGACCCACGACTGTAGGCTCCGCCCATGGCCGCACCCGACACCGACCCGCCCGCGCCGCCCCGCCGCACACGCAACCCGGAACTGCACCGCCGAGCCATTCTGGAGGCCGCCTCACAGGCCTTCGCCGAGCGCGGATACCACCGGGCCACGCTGCGGGACATCGCCCGGCGCGCCGGTGTCACCCATGGATCGGTGCTGCGTCACTTCGGCAGCAAGGAGAGCCTGTTCCTGGCGGCTGTCCCGGGCACCCGGGACGTCGACGCCCTGGCCGAGGACACCCGAGAGCCACTCGCCGCTCGTATCGCCCGCGGCTACGTACGTCGCATGGAGAGCACCGACGGCAACGACACGTTCGTTGCGCTGCTGCGCAGTGCCGCCGACGACACCGGCAGCGCCGCCGCCCTGTACGTGGCGATGCAGGAGCGTACGGACGAGGTGTACCGCCGGCTCCTGGACGAGTACGACCTGCGGCACCGGCTTCCGTTTGTCGCCGCGTTGCTCGTCGGCGTCACGTTCAGCCGGTACGTCGTACGAGCCGGAGCCCTGGCGGAGATGAGCGCGGAAAACCTGACCGCGGACCTCACCACTTCGCTCGAAGCCCTGCTCCACGGGAATTCCGGAACCGAGACCCCGCCCGCCGAGCGGGGCCGGGGACGGTAGCGGCCGCGGGGCGTCCACTCTGACCGCAGCAAGACCCGTGGGCCGCCTCGACCGCCTCCGGCCGGACCGGCCGGCGCTGGTCGAAGGCCGCCATCTTCGAGGTGGCCGTCTCTCTGGGTTCCGCCCCGAAGACGGGAGCGGTGTCGTACAGGACCAGCCCGTCGAGGCGGTCGCGGTGTTCGATGGTGATGTTCAGGGTGATGAAGCCGCCGTGCGAGTGGCCGAGGACATACGCAGTCGGTGCGCCGACGTCGTC
Organism: Streptomyces sp. NPDC021562; assembly: GCF_040640875.1. Lineage (NCBI taxonomy): Bacteria > Bacillati > Actinomycetota > Actinomycetes > Kitasatosporales > Streptomycetaceae > Streptomyces > Streptomyces sp. NPDC021562. The sequence goes on along the minus strand of NZ_JBFACN010000017.1, from coordinate 96,798 downwards.
GCGTACGGCTTCGGTGAAGCGCGCGTAGGGGTTCACCGTGTAGTCGCCGTCCGGCAGCGGGTCCCTGGCGCCGGATCCGACTGGGGCGAGGTGGTGCACCAGGGCCAGCCCAGTGTTCCGGCGCGAGCATGCGTAGGTACTCCGGCGCACCCCAGGGCCTCCCCAGTGGACGCCGCCGGCCAGGAACAGGCCGACGAGCCGGCGCAAGTGACGCGTGCGGCTCGCCTCGATCGAGGAAGCCGGACGAACGTCAGCGCACACGTCCGCACGCCCTGGCGCTCAGAACCGGGCGGGCACGGTGTCCAGGGCCTTGACCGCCTCACTGGTGAAGTCGGCCGTGGCTGCGGGCTGTTCGGTCGCCCACCACACGTGCCCGTCAGGTCGCAGCAGTGCCGCGGTCACGCCGGTCCAGTGGTCCCCGCCCGTGGCGGACAGCCGGCTGTGGTGGACCGCGACGCCGGCCGTCGCCGCCCGTTCGGCCACCTCGCCGGAGACCGGGGTGTCACCCATGGTCAGCAGCACCGGACGTCCGTCGCGCAGCAGCGGGAGGACGCCCTGGCCTTCGGGGTCGTAGGCCCGGACGCCGGTGAGGGGGTGGGCGTCCGCCTCAGTCGGCGGGTAGGCCGTGTCGAGTCCCGAGAGCTTGCCGGCCAGCATCCTGGAGAAGTGCGGCTCGTCGGCGATCGCGTTGCTCAGCAGGGACCGCAGTGCGGTCACGTCCGGGGTGAGACCTGTGATCAGCGCGCTCTGCGCCAGCGTGTGCTCCGCGAGTTCCTCGCCCACCGTGTGCCGTTCCGAGTGATAGGTGTCGAGCAACTCCGAGCCGGCCCTGCCTTGGGCGACGGCGGCCAGTTTCCAGCCGAGGTTCATGGCGTCCTGGAGCCCGACGTTGAGACCGACCCCGCCCGCGGGGAAGTGGCTGTGCGCGGCGTCCCCGGCCAGTAGTACACGGCCGGCGCGGTAGGACGCTGCCAGGCGCGTCGCGTTGCCGAAGCGGGTCAGCCAGGACGGGGCGCGCATGCCGAAGTCGGTGCCGGCGATGCGCCGTGCGGCGTCCCGGAGTTCGTCCAGCGTGAGCGGCTCGCGGTGCTGGTTGAGCGGGTCATACCCGGTGACGCGGTACCTGCCGTGCGGGAGTGGTACCACCAGGAGGCGACCGGCCTCGTTCAGGGCCTGGAACCCGGCCGGCGGCGGACTGTCCAGCACGACCTCGCCGAGGTATCCGTATGCAGAGGTCTCGGTCCCGGGGAAGGCGACGCCCGCTTGCCGTCGCACGGTGCTGCGGGTGCCGTCGGCGCCGACGGCGTACTGAGCGGTCACCTCGTAGGTGCCTGCGGGGCCCCGGACCTGGAGCGTGACGGCCGCGTCGTCCTGTGTCAGGGAGACCACCTCGTGACCCCGCCGGACCTCCGCGCCCAACTCGACCGCGTACCGCTCCAGCAGTTCCTCGGTGGCCGACTGGGGGAAGGCCAGCATGAACGGGAAGGGTGTGGGCAGCGCCCGGAAGTCCAGACGGTTGTCCAGCATGCCGAAATGCCAGTTCGGCACAGGCCGGCCGCCTGCCAGGATCTCCTCGTGACGTCCGCGCATGGCGAGTACTTCGATTGTGCGGGGATGCACGCCCAGGGCCTTGGAATGCGGGCTGCGGTGTTCGTCCTGCTCCAGGACGAGGGGGCGTACGCCCGCGAGGGCAAGTTCGTGAGCGGTCCACAGGCCGACGGGGCCGCCGCCGACGATGACCACCGGGTGACGCGTGGGCTTCCTGTCTTCGGACATGCCGTCTCATCTCCCGCTAGATGCGCCGTCCGGTCCTAATGGCCAGCCGGTCATTAGGATGTTACGACTCCCGTTCCGTAATGACCAGCTGGTCATTTAGGCGGAGCGGCTACCCTGCGCACGAGCCGGGCCGCCTCGGCGACCCGGTGCGGATCCGGCCGCCCGCACACATCGACTAGGTCATGTGGCCGATGCCGACGACGTCGGGCGCCCGCACAGTGGGGTGAAAGGCCGGGCGACGGCGCATGCGTCGGACCACGTGTGCCGAACCGCTCCCTGCCGAGCAACAAGAACCATGAAGGAGTGCGAGCATGAGTGATCTCGTCGAACTGGCGATCAAGGCACATGGAGGGCTGGAGCAGTTCAGCCGCTTCTCCTCGCTGACTGCCAAGCTGCATCAGGGCGGTGTCCTGTGGGGCCTCAAGGGCAAGCCCACGGTCCTGGAGGACTGCCACGTGCGGGTCGACCTCACACGCGAGCGGGTGTCCCACTGGCCGTTCGCGCCGACCCCGAACCACTCCGTCTTCACTCCGGACCGGGTCACGATCGAGACCCCGGACGGCGAGGCGGTCGAGGAACTGAACGAGCCCCGCAAGTCGTTCGCGGGCTACGAGATGGAGACGCCCTGGAGTGACGCGCAGGTCGCGTACTTCAGCGGGTACACGATGTGGACCTACCTCACGTCACCCTTCATCCTCAAGCAGCCGGGCGTGACGGCCGAGGAGATCGAACCGTGGCAGGAGAACGGTGAGGAGTGGCGGCGTCTGCGGGTCGTCTTCCCGGACACCATCGCGACGCACAGCGAGGTCCAGACGTACTACTTCAACGAGAGCGGACTTCTCGTCCGGCACGACTACGAGGTGGACATCCAGGGCAGCAATCCCGCGGCCCGCTACCTCATCGACCCGGTGCAGGTCCAGGGGATCACGCTGCCGTCCAAGCTGCGCATCTACCCCCGTCAGCCGGACAACACCCCGGCGCCGGAACCGCTGATCGTCTCCGTCGACCTGTCCGACTACCGCTTCGAGTGAGCACCGGCCCGGGGCAACCTGACAACGCTTCTCACCAAGCCGCGCTGACTGCCCCGTCGCGGCTCCGGTCGGACTCACCGAACGTGGCCGGGACCCAGGTTGCCGCCGTCGTGCCGGATCAACATATGTGATACATGTCTCGATATCACATGTGACTCTCGTGATACGTATCCCGTCGCGGAGCCCCGAAACGACCTGGAGAAGCGCGTGCCAGCCTCACCCATTGCCGTGTTCCAGCGACTCAGTGTTTCCCGAGCGCCCGCCGAGACCCCCGCCCTGTGCGGCACCGTGTATGTCCTGGGCGCGGGAATCGGGGGACTGTTCGCCGCCAGGGTCCTCTCCGACCACGCGGAGCGTGTCGTCGTGATCGACCCCGAAGCGGGAAAGGGGGACATCAGCAGTACCCCACGCCCCGGCGTACCTCAGGGGTCCCAGGTCCACACCCTGAGCCCCGGAGGCCTCCGGCAGTTGGAGCGGTGGTACCCCGGAGCCGTGCGCCAGGCCGAGGCCCGGGGAGCGGTACTGCCGGGTCCGGACCGGAGCGCGTCGTACGTGGACGGGGTCCAGCAGGTCACCACCCCCAACGTGGACTTCCTCATCTGTACCCGGCCCCTCCTCGAGGGGCTGATACACGAACGCACCCTGGACCTGCCGAACGTCGAGCTGGTTGCCGGACGCGTCACGGGTCTGGTCTTCGACGGTCAACGCGTCGTGGCGGTGAGGTACTCCACCGAAGCGGGCGAGGTTGTCCAAGCCGGCGACTTCTTCGTGGACGCCACCGGTCGCGGCAGCCGTATGGCCGACTGGCTGGAGGCGGGGGAGTGGCCCCGGCCGCGAATGGAGCGGCTCAGCGTCGATGTTCGCTATGTCACGGCTCATTTCGAGCGCTCACCCCACTGGGCCGGTCCGCTCAGCGGCATCACGCGCTACAGTCCGCGATTCGCGTCCGGCCGGTTCGCCGGGGCCGCAGTGAACGCCGTCGAAGACCAGCGATGGGCCGTCATGCTCGCCTCCTACGGCGACGACCCGCAGGCGTTGGACGCCGAAAGCTTCCGGGCTCGGTGCGCCGAGCTGCAACCGGTCTACCAGGAAGCCGTAAAGGGCCGGCTGATCGGGGAACTCGCACCCTTCCGTCACCCCGACAACCGCTGGCGCCACTTCGCAGCCCTCGATCGTTTCCCGACGCGCCTGGTCGTGACCGGGGAGGCTGTGGCGTCGTTCAACCCGGTCTACGGCCAGGGCATGAGTTCCGCGATGTTGCACGCGTCGTGCCTGTCGGAGTACTTGTGCGGTGAACCGGACCTCGACATCCCTGCCCGGCACTTCTTCGAGCTGCAACGTGTGGTGGTCGCCGCCGCATGGCAGACGTCGACGACAGCGGATGCCGCGCGCCTGGGCCTGACCGGGCGCCCGGCCACCGAGCGGCAGCGCCGCACCGCGTGGGCGATGCGGCACATCATGGCCGCGGCGGTTCACGACAGCCAGGTGGCCGAGGCCTTCCGCGACGTGAGCTTCATGGTCGCGCATCCGGCGACATTGCTTGCGCCTGACCTCGTACGACGTGCAGCGCGGGCCAACGGTGTGTCGGACGAGGAGTTCATCCGCGAGTACGGCCCCGCCATCGATGTCGCCTGAGCGTTCGTCGCGGAGCGGCGGCTCAGCCGTCCGCCGCCTGGACCGCGGACACCGATGCCTGGACGGCTCGGTGGCGAAGCCGATCTCGGTGGTGATCTGGTCGGTCGGCAGGTTGCTGAACCCCACGAGGTCATCGCGCACACCTTTACTCCTACCGTCCAGCACCAAGCCCGTTTCCTCCAGGCGCAAGACCGCGACGCGACAAGTGTCGTAGATCAAGAGTTGGTTGACCCGGGATGAGGGAACGGCGGCGCGGTCGGCGTGTTTCCGGGCGAGAGTGCAAGGGGCGGTAGCAGTGACAAGGGCTCGTGGCACAGCGGCGGTCGTCGTTGTCGGCATCGTGCTTCTGACAGCGGCGTGCAGCCGCGGCAGCGGTGGTGACGACGCGGTGCCGCAGCCTTCCGCGACGCCCACACCGTCCGCGCCCACCCCCTCGGCCGCCGCGCACCCGTCGAGGCGGACGCCTACGACCTCAAGGTGTCTGCGCCAAGTGCGGACCCGTCACGCTTCTGAACGGGCCAGTCGGCCGACCGGGAGCAAGGGCCCCTGACGGAGACGGAGTGGCTGAACCCCCTCGGGGCATTCCGGAAGGCCCCGGCCCCGGGCAAACACCGGGAAGTCGTAGTTACGCGGGTCCGAAGCGGTGCCTCACACGTGGCTCATTCGGCCCAGCGCCCGACAGCGGTCAGCCACGCGATGCCCGGGTTCAACCATGCGGGGAACCTCTGCTTCATCGCTTCGAAGTATTCCCCACGGCTGGTGGCACTGGCGAAAACATCTGCGGCCGCACGCAGGTAATCGCGGGTGTCGTCAATGATGGACGCCGGATCATCACGATCGGGATTCTTGTGCCCGGCCACGATGGTGGTCGGGTTGACGGCGGCCACGGCGTCGATCGCCCTGAGCCAACTGTCGATGCCGTGGGCGCCGGCCTCGGCGAGGTATTGGTGCACCTGGTTGTAGATGACGTCGCCACTGACGACCAGGTCCAAGGACGGCACGTGCAGAAACGTCGTGTGCTCGGTGTCGGTGTGCCCGGCGGCATGGGGAACGAGCGGCTGCCCGTCCACCTGGAGGCCGCCTTCCGGGACGGCCTCGGCGATGACAGGGGTGTCGCCGATCAGGCCGGGGAACGCTGCTTCCCAGAACGGGTTCGGCAGACCGCCGGGGGTGGTCCGCTCCATCTCCGCGATCGTTTCGGCCGTGGCCCACACCTTCAGGTCCGGGAACTGCTCACGAACGGGCGCCATCGCATACCAGTGGTCGCCGTGCGCATGCGTGATGTAGACCCCGGTGATCGTGCGATTGAAACCGGCGGCCCATGTGGCGACGGCGGACCCCTGTTCCGTTGTCAGCCCCGGGTCGACCAGGACGGCCTCACGTGGACCGTAGACGAGAGTCGTGGACAACGGAGACCACAGCAGCGGGCCGCCGTCCGGCCGGGGAGGCAGGGCAGTCGGCGCCAACGGCTGAAGCGGACTGATGTGTACGGCATAGGCCAAGGACGTCATGGAATTCCTCTCACCTGATGAAAACGGGTGAACTCACCCAGACCTCGCCTGGGTGTGTAGCTGAGCATGTGCGAGACGCCTGCTTCGAGGCGGCCGCATGACCCTGTGTCGCGGAGTGGAGGGGAACGGGCGCTACCGCGTTCCCCTCCTTGCGAGTCATCCACAACCCGCCGCAACTCATCCTGCTGCCAGCACGGTCGGAAACGGCTGTGCAGAGACAGGAACGAGCCGTTGGGGCAGCGCTTTTGCCTCAACACACGCGACCGTCCCGCGTGTCGAACCACGAGGAGACGGAATCCGTGGCGTGGGGACAGCGTCCCTGTGCGGACCATGGAGACCACCTCGGCATCGCGTCGGTCCTGTCCCGCCCGTCAGCCAATGTCGGCGACCGCTGAAAAGTGGACCAGCAGCGAGGAACCCAAGCGTCGGATGTGGGTCACGATTCCCGTATCGCCGACACGGGACGCCGGCAGCCGGATTCACCGCCATCGGCTTCGTTGTGGAGGATCGCCGCCCTGGCTGCCCAGGCCAAGATGCTCTGTCCCCGCATGGACAGCCCGAGCCGGTTCCAGTGGAAGATCACGTGGTGGCTGAGTACCTGCCTCAGCCTGCCTCAGCCCTCGGTCGAGCGTCCCCGACTGGACCGCATGGCCGAGTTCCTGGCCCGCTGCGCGGAAGGCCGCGGCCCACTCGGCGACGGGCTCCAGCGGCCCGCCGGGGCGCAGCAGGGCATCGCTGTCGGCGAAGAGCAGGGGCCGGATCTCCTGGGCGCGGGCGTCGAGGTGGTCTGCCGGGACATCGTCGACGGCCGATCGGTGTTCGTCCGTGATGACGCGGTGCCAGACGTCCCCCTGCTCGTACCACTCCAGTCCGGCGGCGCGCATCGTGCGGAGGAGGACGGACAGTTCCCGAGACCCCACGGCCAGGTCGGTGCGTTGCCGCAATTGCTGTGTCTCGCGGCTGTCGGCGATGAACAGGACGTGCGCGGCTGTCATGCTGGCCGCACCTCCGAACGCTGCGGTTTCCGGCTCGTAGACACCCGGCCACCACCTTGGAAGGTGCCCATCGGCGACGAGGTGGTCGAATCCGTTGCCGATGGTGAGCGTGGTCCCGATGTCTGGTCGTAGGTGGAGGCGCAGGCGCCAGCAGGGGTGCTTTCTGGTGTACCACCAGCCGTCGATGGTGCCCGAGGTCTCCGCATCTTGCAGCACGGGCAGGACGTGTGTGGTGAAGGTGGTGTCGGCGTTCATGCAGTCAGTGAAGCGGTGCCTCCACAAGGTCGGCGGCCGCGGAGACTTCCTCCTCGGCGTGCCTGGCAGCGTGGATTGCGGCCTGTAGTTCCTCTCGCAGCGCGGTGTCGGCCGCCGTCTGTTCCTTCACTTTCACAGACGACGAAGTCGATCCCGTCTTCCGTGACCATGGCCATGCAGTCCCGCGCGGCTACTTCCGCTTGGTAGCGGTAACGGCCCAACGTCTCCGAGCCGCTGTCTTCGCCCGGAGCCTGAAGATCGCGTGCCGCGAACCGTCTGGGCCTGTGGCAGTCTCAGGAGCCCCGGCCATGGTGGCTCTGCCCGACGCTTCGACCATCAACGTCCCCCGCCTCGGCCCCGCATGAGAGCGCATACCCTTCCATGTCCGCTCCGCCAGCGGATGTGAAGATCTCTACCCGTATCACACTCCAGGGTCATCACGTAACTGTCCGTCGCGGGATTGATGGTGCCGGTGGTGGGAAGCGGCTCGTCTTGAGCGGCGCTCCGACGGTCGCACGCTTGCCCTCGGTCGTAGAGGCGGGGCTCCTCGCGGGTCAGATACGCGGGGAAGCCGGCGACGGCCAGTAGCGCCAGCGAGCACGAGGCCGCCCAGCAGAACATGTCGCAGTACCGAGGAGGCGGACCCGTAAGTGCGTTACTGCGCGCAGCGGGAACGGGTCTTCGACATAGTGAACTTGCGCCCCCATCGCCGAGGAGTACGCGACGATGCCGTTGGCTGCACCGAGCAGTAGCGCGCAACCGGCGACGGTGCTCAAGGCTCGACTAGGCATCCCCGTTCAGTGCTGCTTCGTACGCCCGCGGCGATAGTCCCATCGCCCGACAGGGCACCGAACGTCTGCGCAGCGCGCACGCCGGCCACCTGCTTCCCGCCCCGCGTGTATGGGCCCGGGACGCGCCCTGGGCATCGAGAGGGACTGTTCCCAGCGCCTCCAGGGATGGTTCCTCGTCAGCGCGCCAGAACGCGCTGGTGGCTGGCTGTTTCCCGCGCCCGCGGGAACGCTTCCTACTTCGCGATCACCCTGGATGGGTATGCACCCTGCTTCTTGCACCTGCAGGGACGGTCCCCAGCGCGTGAGCTGTGCGCTGGAGGCGAGCTTCGGAGCGCAGTCGCTTGAACCGCTTCGGAGGCGCTGCCCAGTGTTACGGCGCCCGGGCGTGCCAAGCGCTGTGTTTGTGGAGACCCCATAACTGGGACTGCGGTCAGCATCGTTCCTTCAGGGCGAGGTGATTTTCACTGCCCGCGGGAAGGGCCGTCCGGAGGCGACTCGCGGTGCGAGTCCGAGAACGCCGAGGTGAGTGTGGCGGGCGAAGCGAGAGTGGAGCCCTCTCTGAAGGTCTGATGAAATCTGACTTTCTGTCAGTAAAGTCAGCGTTGGGTCAGCATCAGTCCGATCAAAGCTGACTACGGCTGGCGAAGCCTGCACTTCGAGGGCAGTGGAACGAGTGGTGTGACGGAGGTTTGCTCCAGCTTTCCGGGCGTGCCGGGCGAAGTGCGTTGCGCCTCGCCCGACACGCCTCACGTCAGGCTGTGAAGTTCCTGCTCAGCGTGCTCGACCCCGTGGTTTCAGGGGCACCGGCGGCAGTTCGGGGGCGGGCAGGGGTGCCCCGTCGTAACCCTTCACCTCGCCGAATCTCGTCCCGTTCATCCAGTCCCCGCGGGCCTGCACGATCTCCTCCTGGGTGCGTCCGACGAAGTTCCACCACATGATCAGCTCCTCCTCGAACGGCTCGCCGCCCAGGAGCATGATCGCCGCGTCCGACTCGGCGCGGAGCGGGAGTTCGGTGCGGCCGCAGCCCAGGTAGAGCATGGAACCGGGGAGCACCGGTACGCCGTCGACGTGTACCTCGCCGGACATCGCCAGGACGCCGTACTCGAAGTCCGGTTCCAGGGGCAGGCGCAGGTCCGCGCCCCGGGTGAGGGACAGGTCCGCGCCGACGATCGGGGTGAACGTCGTGCCGGGGGACGCCGCCCCGTCCAGCGCGCCGAGGATGACCGTGGCGGTCAGGCCGGGCGCGGTGACCGTGGGCAGGTCGGGGTGGTGCTCGAACCTCGGGTCCGTGTGCCGGTGGGCGTCCGGGAGCGCCACCCACAGCTGAGCGCCGTGCAGGTACCGCGCGTGCGACCGGGGGCTCTCCTCGGAGTGGCTGATCGCCCGTCCCGAGGTCATCAGCCCCAGCTCGCGTGGGCGGATCGTCTGGAGGCTGCCGGTGGAGTCGCGGTGCAGCACCTCGCCCTGGTGCAGCCAGCTGACCGTCTGCAGCCCGATGTGCGGATGCGGCGGCACCTGCATCCCGGGCTCGTCGGCGATGTCGTCGGGCCCGTAGTGGTCGACGAACGCCCAGGCGCCGATCATGCGGCGGCCGAGGTTCGGCAGCAGCCGGCGCACCTCGGTGGACTCCCCGAGCCGCACGCGGCGGGGGCTCAGCAGTTCGCGGACGGGTTCGGCGACGACGAATCCGCGGCCGCCGCACACGCTCGGCACGGGAGCGCGGTCAAGGTTGCTCATGCCGCCAAACTTAGCGGGCGCGGGTCCGTGTTGCCGAGCCGCCAGCGGGTCGTACGGAACCCGTCCGGCGGTCGGCCCTCGGTCACTGCCCGGCCCTCCGCCGGCTCTGTCCACCTTCGGTCGGCGCCGTCACCGATGCGGTGCGGTGCGCCGCGGTGCGCGTCAGCGCGTCGTGAGTTTCCACAGGTGGTCCGCGGTGCCGTTGTCGTCCCACTGGAGGACCTGCGCACCGGTCGAGGTGCTCATGCCGTTCACGCCGAGCAGCAGCCCACTGTTGTAGTTCGCGATCTTGTAGTAGCCGTCCCCGGAGGGGACCAGCTGCCAGAGGTGGTCGGCGGTGCCGTTGTCACCCCAGATCAGGGCCGTGCCCCCGGCGGAGGTGCTCATGCTCGTGATGCCGAGGAGCAGCCCGCTCGCCTGCTGCTGGATCTTGTAGAGGCCGTTGCCGGCGGCCACCAGGGTCCAGCTCTGGTCGGTGCCGCTCGTGCGCGTGGCCTGGACGACGGCGGTGCCCTGGGCGGTGCCCGCGCCGCTGGTGTCCAGGGCGAGACCGCTGTTCCTGTTGGTGATCTGGTAGCGCCCGGCCAGCGTGGTGGCGGTGCCGGTCGGGGTGATGGTCAGGTGGTAGCCGTCGGAGGCGTTCATGGCCACGGGGACGGTGATCGAGCCGCCGCTGACCGGGTAGTCCGTGTCGGAGACAGTGATCGGCCCGGAGACCGCGGTGGTACGGCCCTTGGACGGCGTGTACTCCAGCTTCACGTGCACCGTGCTGCCGAAGGCCGACAGGGACGACAGCCCGTTGACGGTCACGGCGCACGCACCGGTGCAGCCACCGGTGACGACACTGATCTGGTCGCCCGCGGCGTTGCGGGCCGCGAAGCCGTCGATGCCCGTCTGTGCCGGGGGCGTGGTGACCAGCATGTTCCCGGACATGTCGCCGTACCACTTGTAGAGCCAGTACGACCCGTTCGGCGAGCCGCCGGTGTCGGTGAGGGTGTCACCGAGGGTGCCGTAGTGGTTCCAGAAGGCCAGTTCGGCGTCGTGGACTCCCGCCCGCTCGAACTTGGCCACGTAGCCCGCGAGCGGTCCGGGGACGCCGACCTCGCTCGTGGTGCCGTACTCCTCGACGGCGATCGGGCGGGGGCTGATGCCGAGGCTGGTCTCCAGCGCGCGGTAGGCGGCGACATGGGCGGCGATGTTCTGCGAGCCCTGCAACTCGTGCCAGGAGACGATGTCGGGGAGCGTGCCGGCGGCCTTCGCGTCGGTGAGGAAGGTGGTCATCGAGCTCTGGTTCCAGGCCGAGTAGCTCGGGCCCTGGATCGGGGCGGTGGAGTCCTTGGCCCGGACCTCCCGGTAGGTCCTCGCCCACCCGGAGTCGAAGCTGCCGGCCGCCGAGGTGTCCCAGGTCCAGTCCGGCTCGTTCCACAGCTCGTAGGCGGCGATGTTCGTGGCGCCGGAGGACTTCACCGAGGCCACCTGCTTGTCCACGGCGGCCAGCCAGTCGCTCCAACTCACCCACCTGTAGGGAAAGTTCGGATACCAGTCCGGCATGCGTACGACGACCTTCGCACCCGCCCTGGCGGCTTCGGGGGCGACGGTCAGGGCGTCGCCGCCGGGGGCCGGCTCGCCGTTGGGCAGCTGGCTGCCGCCGGGCGCCATCTGCACGAAGGTGTTCGGCCTGAGCGGTTCGACCAGGCTGTCGGCCGGGACGCTCGCGGTGTCCAGGCCGTACAGGCCGCCCGACGCCACATGGGTGACGGGCCGCAGGGTCTGGTCGGCGTTCACCACCAGGGTGGTCGAGGACGTCGGCGCCGCCTGGGCGGGGGCCGTGGTGCCGAGGGCGGCCGCGGCGAGGGCCACCGCGCCGAGTGCGGCTCTGCGGGAGGTGCGGCTCATGACAGGGGTCTCCCTTACGGAGTACGAGGGGGTCGGTGATCAGTCCTTCACCGCGCCCGCGGTGACGCCCGCGGCCACGTAGCGCTGGGCGAGGACCAGGAGGACGGCCGCGGGGACGGACGCGACCACGGCGGTGGCCATGATCGCGTTCCACTCCTGGTTGTTGTTGCCGATGTACTTGTAGATGCCGAGCGTGATCGGCTTCCAACCGCCGCCGCCGTCCAAGGTGTTGGCGAAGACGAAGTCGGACCAGGCCCACAGGAAGCCGAACAGCGAGACGGTGACGATCGCGTTGCGGCTCAGCGGGAGGACGACCGAGCGGAAGGTGCGCCAGGTGCCGGCGCCGTCGATCCGGGCGGCCGAGATCAGTTCGCCGGGGATGCCCGACATGAACGCGGTGAAGATCATGACGCCGAACGGCACGGCGATGGTGGAGTCCGCGACGATCAGCCCCCACCAGGAGTTGAGCAGGCCGAGGTCGAGGAAGACGCCGTAGAAACCCATCGCCATCACGATCCCGGGGATCATCTGCGCGATGAGCAGGGCCAGGCCGAGCGCGCCGCCGCCGCGCGGGCGCAGCTTCGCCAGCGAGTAGCCGGCCGGGGCGGCGATGACCAGGGTCAGGGCGACCGTGCCGAGGCCGATCAGCAAGCTGGTGCCCAGGTAGGGGAGTTGGTCGTCGAGCACGGCCCGGTAGCCCTCGAAGGTGGGGTGCAGCGGGAACAGGTCCGGCGGGTCCTTGCGCATGTCCTGCTGCGGGGTCAGGGAGACGTTGACCATCCAGTACACCGGGAACAGCATCAGCGCGGTGAGGAGGAGGCCGATCAGGGTGTGACCGCGTGACTTCACGCTTCCTGCCTCCTCTGGACGCGGATGTACAGGAGTCCGAAGACGAGCGCGATGAGGATCAGGATGTCGCCGACGGCGGCGCCGGGTCCGAACTTCGGCAGCAGCGTGCCGAAGCCCAGCTGGTACGACCAGGTGGCCAGGGTCGAGGAGGCGTCTCCCGGACCGCCCTTGGTCATGATCCAGATCAGGTCGAACACCTTGAGGGTGTAGACCAGCCCGAGCAGCAGGGTGATCGCCGACACCGGGCGCAGCAGCGGGAAGGTGATCCGGCGGAACTGCTGCCAGGCGCCCGCCCCGTCCAGGGCCGCCGCCTCGTACAGCTCACCGGGGACGTTCTGCAGCCCGCTGTAGAGGATGACCAGGTTGAAGGGGATGCCGATCCAGATGTTGGCGACGATCACCGCCGTCAGCGCCCAGTCCGGCGAGGTCAGCCAGCCGACCGGGTCGACCCCGACGAAGTGCAGGAAGTAGTTGACCACTCCTGACTCGCTGTTGAACATCCACGACCAGGTCGACGCCGACACGATCAGCGGCAGCAGCCAGGGGATCAGGAACAGTGCCCGCAGCACGGTCGACAGCCTGAAGTGCCGGTTGAAGAAGACCGCGAGCGCGAGGCCGATGACGTACTGGAAGACGATCGACACGAAGGTGAAGACCAGCGTGTGCCGCATCGCCGGTCCGAACGTCGGGTCGTCCAGCACGGTACGGAAGTTGTCCCAGCCGGAGAAGGGTGCGTCGCCGGCCACGAAGGAGCGGACGGTGTAGTCGCGCAGGCTCAGGTCGAGGTTGCGGTAGAGCGGATAGACGTAGAAGGCGGCGAGGTAGGCGAGCAGGGGCGTCACGAAGGCGAGTGCGGTCAGCCGCCGCCTGCGCCGCACGGAGCGGGCACCGGTGTCACCGGCCCCCGCCGCGGCGGCCGGTGCCCGCCGCGGACGGTCGACCCGGGCGATGGTCATGCCGGTCCTAGCCCTTCTGCGCGCTCGACTGGGCCGTGGCCAGGGCGTCCTGCGGGCTCTTGCTGCCGGACAGCGCCGCCTGCACGGCGGTCCACATCGGCTGCGAGATCGTCGGGTACTTGGTGCCCAGCCCGCCGCTGGTCCGGCCCCTGGCCGCCCCGACCGCCGTCACCCACGGCTTCAACTCCGGGTTCGTCTGCGACTGTTCGGCCTGCACGGCGGCGGTGGGCGCCACGTACATGAGCGCGGTGTCGGTGGCCAGCAGGTTGGTGGGGCTGGTGAGGCAGGTGACGATCTTCTTGCTGACGTCGTAGCGCGAGGTGTCCTTCTGCACGGGCACGGTGACGAACTCGCCGCCCGTCGGCACCGGCGCCGAACCGCCGTTCCGGCCGGGGATGTTGACGACGCCGTACGGGAATCCGGCCTTGTCGGCGTTGCCGAGCTGCCAGGTGCCGTTCTCGCTGAACGCGTAGTCCCCGGTGGCGAACTCCTGCCAGCTGGTGGTCTGGGTGTTCTGCAGCACGTCCTTGGGGGCGTACCCCGCGTCCACCCACTGCTTCCACAGCGTCAGCGCCGCGACCCCCTGGGCGGAGTCGAGCTTCGTCAGGTCACCGCCCGCGCCCCAGAACCAGGGCAGGAACTGGAAGCTGCCCTCCTCCGTGTTGATGGCGGAGAAGGTGATCCCCTTCTTCCCGGCCGCCTTGACCTTCGTCAGCGCGGCCGTCAGCGACGCCCAGTCCTTGACCGAGGCCGGGTCGACGCCGGCGGCGGAGAGCACCTTCTTGTTGTAGTAGAGGGCGAGGGTGTTGGCGCCGATCGGGACGCCGTAGGAGGCGCCGTCGAGGGTGCCGGCACCGATGATGTTCTTCTGGATCGACGCGGTGTCGAGTCCGAGATCACTGGTCTTGGTGAGGATCCCGGCCTCCACCAGGGTGGAGACGACCGGATTGTCGACCAGCATCACGTCCGGGGCGTTGCCCTGCTGCGCCGCCAGGAGTGCCTTGTTGCCCAGGTCGGTGGTGTCGTACGCGGTCCGCTTGAGCTTCACCCCGGCCGCGGTGCCGCACGCGGTGACCCGCTTGCCCCAGTCCGAGGAGGCGTCGAACTGCGGGTACGGGTCCCAGAAGGTGTACGTGCCGCCGGCCGAGGCGGACGATCCCGAGGAGCCGGAACCGCCACCGCAGGCGGTGAGGGGGAGCAGGGCGGCCACGGTGACGGCCAGGAGGGTACGGCGGGTGGGTATCACGGGGTGACCTCGTTGTCGTAGGACGGGGTGTCTCAGGAGGTGGGGAGCCAGACGCGCATGCTGCCGTCCTCGCGGTTGGCCCACACGTGGTACGGGACCGCGGTCAGCTCGACCGGCTCGCCGTCGCCTTCGGGCTCCGCGCCGGTCACGGCGGCGTACGGCCACCAGCCGCGGTCCGGGACACGGCGCCGGCGGCCCGCGGCGACGACGGTGGTGACACCGCCGAGCAGGTCCGGGCGGTGCTTGACGGCGAGCGGACGGGAGGGATCGAGGACGATGTCGTCCAGGCCGCCGCCGGGGTGGTCGGCCTGCTCCAGGCAGTGCACCAGCGGCCCGCGCTCGATCGCCACACAGCCGCGTACCGCGTCCACGCGCGGGTCTGCGGCGGTGAGCCGGGGTTCGAGACCGAGTTCGAGGACGACCCGGTCGCCCGGTGACCAGTCGCGGGTGAGCCGCAACCAGCCGTGCTCGACGGGGGCGTCGGACTGGTCGCAGGAGTCGGGACCGCAGCGCACCCGGAACTCGCGGCACCACTGCGGGATGCGCAGCGACAGCGTCCAGGGGCCGTCGGAGGGGGTCTCCTCGACGGTGAACGCGACCGTCCCGTGCCAGGGGTAGTCGGTCTCGGCGCGTACCCGGACCTGTCCGGTCGCGTACGTCCCGGTGACGAACTGGTGGATCTGCAGGCCCTGTTCGTCGCCGGACGCCAGGTAGTGCTCCAGGCTCGCCAGCAGCCGCATCACGTTGGGCGGGCAGCAGGCGCAGCGGAACCAGCGGGTGCGGCGGGCCGACTGGTCGCCTCCGGTGTCGGTGTGGCCGTCACGGACCTGGAGCGGGTTGACGTACAGCCACTGCTCGCCGTCCAGGGAGACCCCGGCGAGGAAGCCGTTGAAGAGGGTGCGCTCGATCAGGTCCGAGTAGCGGGCCTCGCCGGTGAGCAGGGCCAGCCGCCAGCTCCACTGCACCGAGGCGATCGCCGCACAGGTCTCGCAGTAGGCGCGCTCGTTGGGGAGTTCGTACGGGTCGCCGAAGTCCTCCTGGTCGTGGTGGGCGCCCAGACCGCCGGTGAGGTGCGTCTTGGTGGCCGTCATGGCCTGCCACAACCGTTCGCCGGCCGACCTGAGTTCGTCGTCGCCGGTCTCCGCCGCCAGGTCCGCGGCGGCCGCCAGCAGGTACAACTGCCGTACGGCGTGCCCCTCGACGTTCGTCGCCCGGCGCAGCGGGACGCGGTCCTGGCAGTAGGCCGCGCCGCCGAGCAGGCCGTGGCCGTGCCGGTCCACGAAGTAGCCGGCCAGGTCCAGGTAGCGGCGCTCGCCGGTCTCCCGGTACAGCTCCACCAGGGCGGTCTCCACCTCCGGGTGGCCGTCGATGCCGTCGACGGGCCTGCCGCTGCCGGGGGGTCCGAACACCGAGTCGATGTGGTCGGCGAACCGCCGTGCCACGTCGAGGAGTTCCGGGCGGCCGGTGGCACGGTGGTGCGCCACGGCCGCCTGGATCAGGTGACCCGCGCAGTACAGCTCGTGGCCCCAGCGCAGGTCCTCGTACCGCGCCCCGCCCTTGACCAGCTGGAACCAGGTGTTGAGGTACCCGTCGGGCTGCTGCGCCGCGGCCACCAGGGCGATGACCCGCTCGACGTCGGCCGCCAGCGCTTCGTCGGCGCCCTGGGCGAGCTGCCAGGCGGCCGCCTCCAGCCACTTGTAGATGTCGGTGTCGACGAACGGGTACGCGCCCTGGAACTCGCCCTCGGCCAGGCCCGCCGCCAGCCGCAGGTTGTGCAGGTTTCCCGCGGCCTCCAGCAGGTCCGGGCCCTGGGGAAGGGAGACCCGGGCGTTGACCGCGCGCCGGTCGTGCCAGAAGCCGCCGTCGATGACGACGGCCGCCGGGCGCAGCGCGGTGCGGGCGTCCGGCGTCAGACGGATCGGGCCGGTGGGGGAGGACGGGGCGGTGTCGGTGCGGGGCATGGCTCTCCGAGGTCGGGAGGGACTGGGGCCGGACGCAGGTGCTTCTTTTCGATATGTCGAACGTCGTCCGGTGCGTGGGGCGTGGCGCGGCGCTGAACCATCGTGCGCAACCGTTTTCTCGCCGAGAAGTACAGGGCAGTCGAAGAGAGGGGTCAAGACGCCCGGCAGAGGTTTTTCGCATTTCCCTGGAGGGCTGGTGCTTGTCATGGGCGGCTGCGACCATGTGGGCGACTCTGTCGTCGTCGGCTCGACGGCATGAGCGAGAGACCGTCTAGGAAAAGGTTTGCTCGTGACCTCTGCTCCCGACTCCCCGGCCGCCGGCCGGGCCAGGCTCGCCGATGTCGCCGCCCTCGCCGGTGTGAGTGTGGGCACGGCCTCCAAGGCGCTGAACGGCGCGGGCCGGATGCGCCCGGAGACCCGGCAGCGGGTGCTGGACGCGGTGGAGGCGCTCGGGTTCCGGCCCAACCAGCACGCGCGGAGCCTGCACAGCGGCCGCAGCTGGACCGTCGGCCTGATGACGACGGACGGCATCGGCCGCTTCAGCACCCCGGTGCTGCTGGGCGCCGAGGACGCGCTCGGCGCCGGGAAGATCTCGGTGCTGCTGTGCGACACCCGCGGCGACGCCATCCGCGAGCAGCACCACCTGCGCAACCTCACCGACCGGCGGGTGGACGGAGTCATCGTCACCGGCCGCCGTACCGACCCACGGCCGCCGCTGACCGGCATCGACCCGGCGATCCCCGTCGTCTACGCGCTCTCCCCGTCGACGGACCCCGAGGACACCTCCGTCGTCACCGACGACCGCGGCGGCGCCCATCTCGCCGTGGGGCACCTGCTCGCCACCGGCCGTACCCGGATCGCCCATGTCACCGGCCCCGAGCACCACCAGGCCGCCCGCGACCGCGCCCGGCACGCCGTGGCGCACCTGGCCGGGTCCGGTCTCGCGCTCGCCGGCGGACGGGTGCACTTCGGGGAGTGGAGCGAGGCCTGGGGGCGGCGGGCCGCCGACGCGGTGCTGCGCACGGCGCCCGACGTGGACGCCGTCTTCTGCGGGAACGACCAGATCGCCCGGGGGGTCGCGGACGCGCTGCGCGAGCGCGGCAGGGACGTGCCGGGGGACATCGCCGTCGTGGGGTACGACAACTGGGACACCATGGCGCTCGCCTGCCGTCCGCCGCTGACCACCGTCGACATGAACCTGGCCGAGATCGGCCGGATCGCCGCGCTGCGGCTGCTCCAGGCCATCGACGCCGTACCGGAGCCGGGCGTGCACACGGTGCCGTGCCGGCTGGTGGTCCGGGAGTCCAGCTGACGTCGGTCAGTCGTCCGTGGGCCGCCGGGCCGCCCACAGCCCGCGGACGTGGCCGAGGTGACGGGTCATCACCTCGCGCACGGCCTGCTCGTCGCGGGCCAGCAGGGCGTCGAGGAGTTCCAGGTGCTCCTCGGCGGACGCGGTCAGCCGGCCGGCCCGCACCAGGGCCGTCAGGCCGAACAGCCGCGAGCGGCGCCGCAGGTCCCGTACGACCTCCACCAGGTGGTCGTTGCCCGCCAGGGCCAGCAGCCCCAGGTGGAACGTCAGGTCGGCCTCGACGTACGCGATCAGGTCGCCCTTCAGCGCCGAGCCGACGATCTCCTGGGCGACCGGGCGCAGCGCCTCCAGGTCGGCGGGGTCCGCGGTGGCGGCCAGGCCCACGGTGGTCGGGATCTCGATCAGGGACCGGACGTGGGTGTACTCGTCCAGCTGCTTCTCGGAGACGGCGGTGACCCGGAACCCCTTGTTGGGGACGATCTCGACCATGCCCTCCTTCACCAGCTCCAGCATGGCCTCCCGTACCGGCGTCGCCGAGACGCCCAGCCGCGGGGCCAGGCCCGGCGCCGAGTACACCTCGCCGGGCCGCAGTTCACCGGCGATCAGCGCGGCGCGCAGGACGTCCACGACCCGTTCGCGGTAGTTGGGCCGCCGGCCGCCCAGGGAGGGCAGGGCGGGGGCGGCGGAGTCGGCGGGCCGGTCGGTCATGGTGGAACTCCTGGTGGCGGTGCGGGGGACTTCAGAGTACGAAGCCGGCCGGGAACGGGTCGGTCGGGTCCAGCAGGTACTGCGCGGTGCCGGTGATCCAGGCCCGGCCGGTGAAGGTGGGCAGGACGGCGGGGATCCCGGCCACCTGGGTGGTGCCGATGAGCCGGCCGGTGAACCTGGTGCCGATGAAGGACTCGTTCACGAACTCGGTGTCCAGGGGGAGTTCGCCGCGCGCGTGCAGCTGGGCCATGCGCGCGCTGGTGCCGGTGCCGCAGGGGGAACGGTCGAACCAGCCCGGGTGGATGGCCATCGCGTGCCGGGAGCGGCGGGCCGTGGCCCCGGGGGCGGTCAGATGGACGTGGTGGCAGCCGCGGATCGTCGGGTCCTCGGGGTGCACCGGCTCCGCCTCGGCGTTGATCGCCGCCATCAGCGACAGCCCGGCGGCCAGGATGTCGTCCTTGCGGGACCGGTCGAAGGGCAGGCCGAACTCGTCCAGCGGGAGGATGGCGTAGAAGTTCCCGCCGTAGGCGAGGTCGTAGGTCACCGTCCGCCCGTCCGGGAGGGTGATCCTGCGGTCGAGTCCGACGGCGAAGGACGGCACGTTGCTGAGGGTGACGTGCGTCGCGGCGCCGTCCGTCACCGCCACCTCCGCGACGACGAGACCGGCCGGGGTGTCGAGCCGGATGGTGGTGACCGGCTCGACCACCTCCACCATCCCGGTCTCCACGAGCACGGTCGCCACCCCGATCGTGCCGTGCCCGCACATCGGCAGGTAGCCGGAGACCTCGATGTAGAGCACGCCCCAGTCGCAGTCCGGCCGGGTGGGCGGCTGCAGGATCGCCCCGCTCATCGCAGAGTGCCCGCGCGGCTCGTTCATCAGCAACTGCTTGACGTCGTCGCGGTGTTCCCGGAAGTACAGCCGCCGCTCGTTCATGGTCGCGCCGGGAACGGTCCCGATCCCGCCGGTGATCACGCGGGTGGGCATGCCCTCGGTGTGCGAGTCGACGGCGTGCAGGACGAGTGTGCTGCGCATGACGCTCCTGGTGGTCGCTGCGGACGCTACGGGCCGTTTCGAGGGGGTCAGGACAGGCCGGCCGCCACGGCCTTCTCGGTGGCCGCGCGCACGGCGGCCTCCTGCTCGGGCAGCAGCGGCACGCGCGGCGGGCGGCAGGCACCGCCGTGGCGGCCGACGATGTCCATCGACACCTTGATGGCCTGCACGAACTCGACCCGGGAATCCCAGCGCAACAGCGGATGCAGCTGCCCGTACAGCCGCTTGGCCGTGTCCAGGTCCCCGCCCACGGCCGCCCGGTACAGCTCGACCGTCGCCGCCGGCAGCGCGTTGGGGTAGCCGGCCACCCAGCCCTTGGCCCCCGCGACCGCCAGCTCCAGCAGGACGTCGTCGGCGCCGACCAGCAGGTCCAGTTCCGGGGCGAGTTCGGCGAGCCGCCAGGCGCGCCTGACGTCACCGGAGAACTCCTTGACGGCGTGGATGTACCCCTCGCCGTGCAACGTGGCGAGGAGCTCCGGGACGAGGTCGACCTTGGTGTCGACGGGGTTGTTGTACGCCACGACCGGCAGGCCGGCCTGCGCGACCTCCGCGTAGTGCGCGAGGACCGAACGCTCGTCGGCCCGGTAGGCGTTGGGCGGCAGCAGCATCACGGCGTGGCAGCCGGCGTCCCGGGCCTGCTCCGCCCAGCGCCGGGCCTCGGCGGAGCCGTAGGCGGCGACCCCGGGCACGACCCGCGCCCCGCCGACCGCGGCCACGGCGGTCGCCACGACCTGCGCGCGCTCCTCGGGGGTCAGCACCTGGTACTCGCCGAGCGAGCCGTTCGGCACGACACCGTCGCAGCCGTTGCCGACCAGCCAGGCGCAGTGCTCGGCGTACCGGTCGTGGTCGACGGAGAGGTCGTCGCGGAAGGGGAGGGCGGTGGCGACGAGGACGCCGCGCCAGGGGCGGGTCCGCGGGGCGGGGGTCATCGGGCTCCTCGGGTGGCAGGGGACTGGTGACGTCACTTCATGTCGTGCTGGTCGGTGATCTGTTCGCCGTGTCGCTCGTAGGCTCGTTCGTCGTGCTGTTCGTCGTCCTGACCGGCTCGCGCGAGCACGCCGAGCGGCACCGGCCGGGCGAACGGTCCGCGGGACGCCGTCTGCGGGCAGCGGGCGAGCCCGGCGACCGCCGTCCCGCACATGCGGCCCTGGCACCAGCCCATCCCGGCCCGCGTGAGCAGCTTGACGGTCCGTACGTCCCCCGCGCCCAGCTCCGTCACGGCCCGCCGGACCGCGCCGCCGGTGACCTCCTCGCAACGGCACACCACCGTGTCGTCCGTGACCAGTTCGGCCCAGTGCGCGGGCGGTGCGCAGACCTCGTCCAGCGCCGCCGTGAACCTGCGCAGTCCCGCCCTGCTCCGGGCGGCCCCGGACCAGCCGCGGGGGTCGGGCACCGCACCCGACAGCCGTGCGGCGGCCGACCGCCCCGCGATGTGGCCCTCGGCGAGGGCGAGGGCCGCGCCGCCGATGCCGGTCGCCTCACCCGCCGCCCACACCCCCGGCACGTCGGTGCGCTGTTCGTCGTCCACGTGCACGGCGACGCCGTCGACGCGGCAGCCGAGGCCCTGGGCCAGGTCGGTGCCCGGCAGCATGCCGTGCCCGACGGCCAGGGTGTCGCAGTCGACGCGCCGCCGGGTGCCCGGCCGTACCCGGCCCCCGGCGTCCAGCGCCGCGACGGTCACGGCGGTCAGCCGCTCGTCCCCGTGCGCCTCGACCACGGTGGCGCGGACCAGGACACGGACCCGGTGCCGCAGCAACCCGGCCGCGTACCCGGCGGCTTCGACGAGTTTCGCCGGCTGGGCGGTCAGGACCGCGGGCCGTCGCAGCACGGCCCGCGGGTCCGCGGACTCCACCAGCGCCGCCACCCGGGCGCCGGCCGCCGCGAGTCCGGTCGCGACGGGCAGCAGCAGCGGCCCGGTGCCGGCGACGACGACGGTACGGCCGGGCAGCACCAGGCCGCCCTTGAGCATGGCCTGCGCGCCGCCGGCCGTGACGACCCCGGGGAGCGTCCAGCCGGGGAAGGGCAGCACCTGCTCGTGGCCGCCGGTGGCGAGCAGTACCGCGTCGGCGCCCACCTCGACGGCCCGCTCCTGGGCCGGGCCGAGGAGCGCGTGAACCGTGAAGCCCCGCTGCCGCCGCTCCACGAACCACACGTGGTGCTCCCGGAGATGGGTCACGTGTCCGGCCGCGAGGTACCGGTCGAGCCCCTCGCGAAGGCGCCGCCATGCGCGCCACCGGTGGTGCAGCGCCTGCGGACGGCGCGCCCCGAGCCCGGCGGCGGGCTGCCGATGGAACTGGCCGCCCGGCTCGTCTGCCGCGTCGACCAGGGTGACGCGCAGACCGTGCCGCGCGGCGGCCAGGGTGGCGGCGAGCCCGGCCGGGCCCGCCCCGATCACGGCGAGGTGCCGGCGCTCAGTCATCGTGCCCGGTGCCCTGCTGGGTGCGGATCACATCGCCCGGACGCAACGGCACCAGACAAGCGCGCCGGTTGGGGCGGTCGTTGACGACGACCAGGCAGTCGAAGCAGACCCCGATCCCGCAGAAGACGCCCCGTGGCCGGCCCGCGCCGCGGGTGGACCGCCAGGACCTGACCCCCGACGCCCAGAGTGCCGCCGCGACCGTCTGGCCGGGCAGCGCCTCGATCTCCCGGCCGTCGAAGGTGACGGTGAAGGCGGGACCCGGCCGGGCCCGTACCAGCTTCAGGGGGTTCACGCGGCCTCCTCGGCGAAACGCTCGGGACGGAACGGGGTCAGGTCCAGCGCGGGAGACGTGCCGCTCAGGACCTGGGCGAGCACCTGCCCGGTGCCGGTGGCGAGTCCGATGCCGGCGCCCTCGTGTCCGCAGGCGTGGAAGAGGCCGGGGGCACGGGGGTCCGGGCCGATGGCGGGGAGATGGTCCGGCAGGTACGGGCGGAATCCCAGGTAGCCGCGCACGGCCCGGACGTCCGACAGGAAGGGGAACAGCCGGGTGGCGCCCGCCGCCAGCGCCCGGAGCACGGGAAGGGCGAACGACCGGTCGAAGCCGACGCGTTCGCGGCTCGCGCCGATCAGGACCGGCCCGGCCGCGGTGCCCTCGACGACCGGCGAGGTGTGCAGGCCCGCCGAGCCGCTGGCCACGTCGGCCACGTAGGCGGCGGCGTACACCTTGTGCCGCACCCGGCGCGGCAGCGGCTCGGTGACCAGCACGAAACCGCGTCGGGGCAGGACGGGCAGGTGGACACCGGCGAGCGCGGCCAGTTCGCCGCCCCAGGTCCCGGCCGCGTTCACCACGGCCGGGGCGTGCAGGTCGCCGCGGTCGGTGCGGACGCCGCGCACGGTGCCGTCGGCGCCGCGCAGCACCCCGGTCACGGTCCGGCCGGCCGCCAGCCGGGCGCCCGAGGCCCGCAGCAGGTGGGCGGCGGCCAGCGCCGGCATCACCTGGGCGTCCTGCGGGTAGTGGACCGCGCCCGCCAGGCCGGGTGCCAGGTACGGTTCCAGGTCGTGCAGCCGGTCCGCGCCGACGGTCTCGGCCCGTACCCCGGCGGCCCGTTGCCCGGCCGCGAGCCGCTCCAGCGCGGTCAGTTCCGCGGGCGACGCGGCGACGACCACCCCGCCCTTGGCCTCGTACTCGATCCGGTCGCCCGGCCCGGCGGCCAGGTCGGCCCACAACCGACCGGACAGCAGGGCGAGTTCGAGCTCGGGCCCCGGTTCCTTGTCGGAGACGAGCAGATTGCCCTCACCGGCACCCGTCGTGCCGCCGGCCACCGGGCCGCGGTCCACCACGACCACGTCGAGCCCCGCCCGGGACGCGTACAGCGCGCACGCCGCGCCCACCATGCCGGCCCCGACGACCACGACATCGCAGGTCAGTCGCATGCTCACGACAGTAATATGTCACATGGCACTGTCTGGGGGAACACCCCGACCCCGGGTCACCGCACGGCTGGGCCCCTGAATGGCGCTCCCCCGAAGGACGCTCCCCCGAATGGCGCTCTCCGCTTGACAGGACGACGATGGAGTGGTGGGGCCATGGCCTCCGGGCGGCGGAGACCGGCCCCGGCCGTGGTGAGCGGCCGGAAGGGAGGACACCGGCATGCTGGAGATCAAGACGGTCGACAAGCCGGACGAGCGGCGTGACTTCCCCCGCGGCCACCTCGAAGCCGTGCACATGACCGGCCTGGACTTCGCCGTCGCCACCTTCGAGCCGGGCTGGCGCTGGACGGAGTCGGTGGGACCGCTCGCGGGAACCGGGACCTGCATGGTCCACCACAACGGATACGTGGTGCAGGGCCGGATGCACCTGGTCATGGACGACGGCGGCGAGGGCGAGATCGGCCCCGGCGACGTCTTCGTCTGCCCGCCGGGGCACGAGGCCTGGGTCGTGGGCGACGAACAGGTCATCCTCTACGACTTCGCCGGCGGTATGGCGACCGACTACGCGAAGGCGAAGGAGGGCTGAGAGCCGGCGAACGGGTGCCGTCACCCCCTGGGGCGACGGCACCCTTGTCCTGTCCGCACCCTTGTCCTGTCCGCTACACCGGCAGCAGCCGCCCGATCAGCCCGCTGAGCTGGCGGGCCGTGCGGCACTCGTGCATCTCCACCAGCGCCGCGTACTCGGGCGCCGCCGAGTCACCGGTGCCCCACAGCGAGCGCTGCTCCGGGTTCAGCCAGTAGACGCGCCGTGCCTGCCGGGCGATCTCGCGGACGGCGCCCAGGTTGGGGTCGAGGTTGTTGGTGCGCGCGTCCCCCAGCACGAACACGGTGGTGCGCGGCCCCACCGCGGCGCCGTACCGCTCCGCGAACTCGCCCAGCGCCATGCCGTAGTCGCTGCTGCCGTGCCAGCCGGTGAGCGTCGCCTCGGCGCGGATCCGGGCGCCGAGCCCCTCCGGGTCGGCCCGGCCGTGTTCCAGCAGCCCGGTCACCTCGTCGATCCGGTTGACGAAGGCGAACACCCGCACCTTGCTGAACTGGTCGTGCAGCGCCTGCACCAGCAGCATCGTGAAGTCGGAGAAGCCGGACACCGAGCCGGAGACGTCACACAGCAGGACCAGCTCGGGGCGGACCGGCCGGCGGCGGCGCAGCACCGGCCGCATCGGCACCCCGCCGGTGGACAGTGAGCCGCGCAGGGTGCGCCGCAGGTCGATCGTGCCCCGTGCGGCCCGGCGGCGGCGCGCGGCCAGCCGGGTCGCCAGCTTCCGCGCCAGCGGCTGGACCGCCCTGCGCAACTCGGTCAGCTGGTCCCGTCCGGCGAACAGGAAGTCCACCCGGTCGGCGCTCGGCGGCACCGCCCGCCGGGCGATCTCGTCCCGGCCGCGCCGCTCCGCCACCCGGCGCCTGGCCTCGGCCGCGACCATGCCCCGGAACGCCTCGATCCGCCGCCTGATCTCGTCGTCGAGCAGCCGGTCCGCGAACCCCGCGGCGTTCCCGTCCCGGGCCCGCACGTCCGCCCGCACCCGCGCCAGCAGCGTCTGGGGCCGCACCCGGTCCAGCGTCTGGTACGACGACCAGCCGTCCGAGCCCGGTGAACTCCCGTACCCGCCGAAGCCGTCCACGGCCCGTGCCGCCAACTGCCTGAGCCGGGCGGTGTCGTCGTCGGCGAGGGCGGCGGCGAGCCGCTCCCGCAGCTCGTCCCGGTCGGCGGCCTCGGCGCCGGGACCGCCCACCCCGCGCGGGAAATAGAGGTCGAAGACCTGGTCGAACACGGCCCGTTGCCCGGTGCCGTGCAGCAGCGTCGCGGCCAGCCCCTCGCGCAGCAGCTCCCGTTCGGCCAGGCCCAGCGCCTCGACCGCCCGCCCCGCGTCCACGGTCTCCCCGGTCCCGACCCGTACCCCGTGCGCCCGCAGCGCCCCGACCAGCCCCGTGAGCCGGTCGGCGAGGTCGGCGGCGTCGGCGGAGCCGGCCCGGGCGTCCGCCCCCGCGCTCACAACGCGTCCAGGTCCAGTTTGGCGGCGGCCTTCTGGATGTCGTCCTGGTGCTTGAGGATCACGCCGAGGGAGTCCCGTACGACCTGCTCGTCCAGCGTGTCGGCGCCCAGCGCCAGCAGGGTGCGCGCCCAGTCGATCGTCTCCGCTACCGACGGCACCTTGCGCAGGTCCATCGCGCGCAGTGCCCCGACCACCCGGACGACGGACTCGGTCAGCGCCGCGGACAGGCCCGGCACCTTCAGCCGCACGATCCGCCGCTCCAGTTCCTCGTCCGGGAACCCGATGTGCAGGAACAGGCAGCGGCGGCGCAGCGCCTCGGACAGCTCACGGCTGGCGTTGGAGGTGAGCACCACGAAGGGGCGGCGGGTCGCGGTGACCGTGCCCAGCTCGGGGACCGTCACCTGGAAGTCGCTGAGCACCTCCAGGAGCAGGCCCTCCACCTCGACGTCGGCCTTGTCGGTCTCGTCGATCAACAGGACCTTGGGGTCGTCGCCGCGGATCGCGGTGAGCAGCGGACGGGGGAGCAGGAACTCCTCGCTGAAGATGTCGGTGCGGGCCTCGTCCCAGCTCTCGTCCCGGCCCGCGCTGATCCGCAGCAGCTGCTTGGCGTGGTTCCACTCGTACAGCGCCCGGGACTCGTCCACGCCCTCGTAGCACTGCAACCGGACCAGGCGGGCCCCGGCGACCTCGGCGACGGCCTTCGCCAGCTCGGTCTTGCCGACCCCGGCGGGCCCCTCGACGAGCAGCGGTTTGCCCAGCCGGTCGGCCAGGAAGACGGTGGTGGCGACCGCGGGGGAGGCGAGGTAGCCGGTGTCCGCGAGGCGCGCGGAGACGTCGTCGACGGAAGTGAACAACGGGGCCTCCGACCTGGGGGCGTAATCTCTGACCCAGCTATCTAAGCGCTTGTTCAGCTCACGTGCCACCCTCCGTGACCCCGGACGGATCACCCCAACGCGCCGGGCACCTCGCCCCTCCGGTGCAATGGACGCGTGACCGCGCCCCCGAACGACTGCCTCGCGCGCAACGAGTGGATCTGCGGCGCCTACCTCTCCAGCCGCCGGCAGATCCTGCTCGACGCGGTCGGCCAGCACCTCCGGCTCACCGCCGTCTCGGTGGCCATCGGGCTCGTCATCGCCGTGCCGCTGGCCGTGCTCGCCCGCCGCTGGCGCTGGGCGTCCGCACCCGTCCTCGGGGTGACCACGGTCCTCTACACCATCCCCTCCCTGGCGATGTTCTCCCTGCTCCTGCCCCTGTACGGACTCTCGGCCACCCTCGTCGTCGCCGGTCTGGTGCTCTACTCGCTCACGCTGCTGGTCCGGAACATCCTCGCGGGCCTGCGCGCCGTCCCCGAGGAGACCCGGCAGGCCGCCCGCGGTCTCGGCTACGGCCCCGTCCGCCTCCTGCTCACCGTGGAACTGCCCCTCGCCCTGCCCGCCGCGATGGCCGGGCTGCGCATCGCCACCGTCTCCGCGGTCTCCCTGGTCACCATCGGGGCGATCGTCGGCTTCGGCGGACTCGGCAACCTGATCTACGCCGGTATGAACACCTACTTCAAGGCCCAGGTGCTCACCGCGTCCGTGCTGTGCGTGGTCATCGCCGTCCTGGCCGACCTGCTGCTGCTCGGCGTCCAGTGGCTGATCACCCCGTGGATCCGGGCGGCCCGCGGATGAGGACGCTCGCCGACGCCTGGGCCTGGCTCACCGACACCGCGCACTGGGCGGGCGCCGACGGCATCGGCAACCGGCTGCTCCAGCACCTCGTCCTGACCGTCGTCTGCCTGGTCGTCAGCTGCCTGGTCGCCCTCCCGGTCGCGCTGGTCCTCGGCCACCTCGGCAGGGGCGGCGCGCTCGCCGTCAACATCTCCAACGTCGGCCGGGCCGTCCCCACCTTCGCCGTCCTGGTCCTGCTGCTGCTCACCCCGGTCGGCCGCTGGGGCGAGGGCCCCACGGTGGTGGCGCTCGTGCTGTTCGCCGTGCCGCCCCTGCTCACCAACGCCTACGTCGGCATGCGCGAGGTGGACCGGAGCGTCGTGCGGGCCGCACGGGGGATGGGCATGACCGGGCGACAGATGCTCTTCCGGGTGGAACTGCCCCTCGCGCTCCCCATGGTCCTCACCGGCGTGCGGATCGCCGCCGTCCAGCTCGTCGCCACCGCCACCATCGCCGCGCTCGCGGGCGGCGGCGGGCTCGGCCGGATCATCACGGCCGGCTTCAACCTGGCCAGCACGCCCATGGTGGTCGCTGGGGCGATCCTGGTCGCCGCGTTCGCGCTGGTCGTCGAGGGCGTCTTCGAGGCCGCCGAACGGCTCGTCCCGGGGTGGACACGGGGCTCGCGGTGAGGTGGCGCCCGGCGGGCGCGGCCGCGCTGCTGCTCGCCCTGGCCGCCTGCACCACCGGACCGTCCCTGGAGCACCGCGGCGAGGTCACCGCACCCCCGGGCGACAGCCGGCACCTGACCATCGGCTCCGCCGGGTTCACCGAGAGCGACCTGCTCGCCCAGCTGTACGCCCAGTTGCTGGAGCAGGCCGGCTACCGCACCTCGCTCCTCACCGTCGCCAACCGGGAGATCTACGAACCGGCCCTGGAGTCCGGGCAGATCGACGTCGTCCCCGAGTACGCGGCCACCTTCGCCGACTGGCTCGACGCCAGGACCAACGGCCCCGGCGCCCCGCCCGCCGGCTCCCCGGACCTCGCCACCACGATGACGGCACTGCGCCGCCTTGCGACCCCCCGCGGCCTCACCGTCCTGGACCCGGGCCGGGCCGTCGACCAGAACGCCTTCGCGGTGACCGCCGCCTACGCCCGCCGGCACCGGCTCAGAACCCTGAGCGACCTCGGTGCCTCGGGACTGCCGGTGCGGCTCGCCGCGGGTGACGAATGCGTGCAACGGCCGTACTGCGAGCCCGGCCTGAAGAAGGTCTACGGCATCGACATCACCGCCGTCGACCCCAAGGGCGTCGGAACCACACAGGCCAAACGGGCCGTGCAGAACGGTCAGGACCAGATGGTGCTGACCACGACCACCGACGCCACCCTCGGCCAGTTCGGCCTGGTCCTCCTCGCCGACGACCGGCACCTGCAGAACGCCGACTACGTCGTCCCGGTCGTCAACCGGTCGCGGGCGGGCGGCGAACGGGTGGTCAGGGCGCTCGGCCGACTCAACGGCGTCCTGACGACCGCCGATCTGGCCGCCATGAACCAGCAGGTCGACAGCTGGCGGCGGCTCGCCTCGGACGTCGCCCGGACCTGGCTCAGGGACAAGGGCCTGGTGAAGTGAGGGCCGGGGCCGTTGTCAGTGGCGGGCGGTACGTTGCGGGCATGGGGATCTATCTGGTGAGCATCGGTGCGGAGGACTGGTTCGGCGGCGCCGACGGCGACGAGGACGACGAGGGCGGCCACGGTGCCCTCGCCGCGGCCCTCGACGCGGAGTTGCGGCGCCGCGGTATCGCGCCGTACACGTCGGTGCCCGAGCAGGTCGCCTTCGTCCGGGGCTCCGGGCAGTCGTTCGAGGAGAAGCTGGTGCCGCCCATGGACGGGTTCGCGGAGCTGTGCCGTGTGCACCTGTCGGAGCCGGCGGCGGGGCTGCTGCTGAGCTGGTCGGTGCTGGTGCCGTTCGCCCTCGACGAGGAGATCCAGCTGCCCGTGGAGAACGCCTACGCCGACGAGACGACGGTCGCCGGCGCACCCCAGGTGCTCGCGCTCGCCGAGCGGCTGGCCGCGGCGATCCGCCTTCCCGTCGACGTGATACCCGAGGCCTGCGACAACCTCGACCTGACCATGTGGTTCCTGGACGGCGCGGCCCGGAAGGCGGCCACCACCCGTCCCGGGCCGTGGGCCGAGGACCTGGACACCGCCTTCTACGTCGCGCTGTACCTGCGGGCCGCCCAGCACTCCGTGCGCCGCGGCTGCCCGATGACGTACTGCTGACTCCTGTCCGCCGCCGGTCAGGCGTCGGACACCGAGTCGAACGGCACCTGGCCCCGCGGGATCCCGCGCGCGTCCGCGTCCACCGAGCGGCGCAGCGCCTCGTGCAGCCCGGCCGGGGTCAGCACCCCGAGGAAGCGCGAGCCGTCCAGCACCGCGACCCATCCGGCGTCGTACTGGAGCATCACCCCGAACGCCTGCTTCAGCGGGGCGCCCACCGGTACCCAGGCGGTCATCCGGTGGACGCGCTCGCCGACCCGCCCGTCCGCCGCCAACTCGTCCAGACCCACCCAGCCGTGCAGGTCGCCCCGCGCGTCGAGGACCACGGCCCACCGGGCACCCTCGGCCCGCATGCGTGCGACGGCACCCTCGGCCGGCTCGTCCAGCCGCACGACCGGCGGCTGCTCCAGGTCGTCCGCCTCGACGTCGGTGACGGAGAGCCGTTTCAGCCCCCGGTCGGCGCCCACGAACCCGGCGACGTACGCGGTGGCGGGCGTACCCAGCACCGCGCCGGGCGTGTCGAACTGCTCGATGCGCCCCTGCCCGTACACCGCGATCCGGTCGCCGAGCCGGACCGCCTCCTCGATGTCGTGCGTGACCAGCAGCACGGTCTTGCGCACGGCGGCCTGCATCCTCAGGAACTCGTCCTGCAACTGCTCCCGCACCACCGGGTCGACGGCGCCGAACGGCTCGTCCATCAGCAGCACCGGCGGGTCGGCGGCCAGCGCCCGCGCCACGCCGACCCGCTGCCGCTGACCGCCGGAGAGCTGGTCCGGATAGCGCGGCCCGTAGGTGCCGGGGTCCAGACCCACCAGCTCCAGCAACTCCGCGGCGCGCGCCCGGGCCTTCGCCCGCTTCCAGCCGAGCAGAGCCGGGACGGTCGCGGTGTTGTCGAGGACCGTGCGGTGCGGGAACAGGCCCACCTGCTGGATGACGTAGCCGATCCGGCGCCGCAGTCGCACCGGATCGGCCTCGGCGACGTCCCGGCCGTCGACGAGGATCCGGCCCGACGTCGGTTCGATGAGCCGGTTGACCATCATCATGGTCGTGGTCTTGCCGCAGCCGGACGGGCCGACCAGCGTCACCAGCTCGCCCTCGGCCACCTCGAAGGAGAGGCCGTCCACGGCGGTCGTGCCGTCCGGATACCGCTTGGTGACCTGCTCGAACCGGATCATTCCCTCACGTTAGCCGCGACCCGTCCGGGCCGCGCGCGCCCGTCCCCTGACCGGGCTCGGCACTCGGCCGGCCGTCGGTGACCAGCACCACCTCCAGAGTGCGGGGGCCGTGCACACCCTCGACCCGGTCCAGCTCGATGTCGCTGGTCGCCGACGGGCCGGAGATCCAGGTCAGCGGGCGGGTGGGGTCGAGGCGCCCGAGTGCCTGCGGCACCGAGGAGACGACCTGCTCCGGGACGCGCACGACGCAGATGTGGTGGTCGGGGACGAGCGTGATCCGGCGGCGGCCCTGGTCCGGGGCGCCGTCCAGCACGAGGGTGCCGGTCTCGGCGACGGCCACGGCGCACCCGGTGACCACGCTCCCGATCCGGTCGAGCTCGTACGGGGTGCTGTCGGCGCGGTCCGTGACCTGCTCGGCGTCGGTCGCCGCGAGCCACCCCCGGTCCAGCCCCGGCGGCACCACCACCTGCGTCGAACCCCGCGCGGCCACCAGCCGCCCGAGCACGGCGGCCAGTTCGCCCCGGGCGCAGCGGTGCACCACGGCCCGGTAGTCCGCCAGGTTCTCGGCGAGCAGCTCCACCGTCTCCTCGACGCTCCGCTGACCGTGCTCGCGCAGGTACGACCGCTCGACGGGCGTGTCCTCGCCGTGCACGTCGGCGAGCGCCCGCCGTACCCGGCCCAGGATCCGTTCCCTGCTGCTCACTTGGCGTCACCCTTTCCGCCGCCGGTCCGCTGCCACCAGTCCCGGAACGGCTCCGCCGGTACGGCGGGCAGGTCCCGGGTCTCGCTCCAGGCCCGGCCGGGACCCGGCAGCGCCCGGGGATGCAGGCGGCGGCTGCGGGAGGCGAGCCGCTGCCCGGTGCGCAGCGCGGCCGGGTGCGAGAACGCCCAGCGGGCCGCCCGCATCGCCGCCCGTTCGGCCGCGTGCCCCTTGGCCGGCTTGAGCACCACCTTGTTGCCGTTCCGGACCGCCTCGCCGCCCTCGACGACCCGCTCCCGCAGGTGCACCAGCACCTCGGGGATGTCGATGGCGACCGGGCATACCTCGTAGCAGGCCCCGCACAGGGAGGAGGCGTAGGGGAGCGAGGCGTCGATCTCGCTGGCGGTGCCCCGCAGTTGGGGGCTGAGGATGGCGCCGATCGGGCCCGGGTAGACGGAGCCGTAGGCGTGGCCGCCGGCCCGTTCGTACACCGGGCAGACGTTCAGGCAGGCCGAGCAGCGGATGCAGCGCAGGGCCTGGCGGCCGACCTCGTCGGCGAGGGTGTCGGTGCGGCCGTTGTCGAGGAGGACCAGGTGGAAGGTCCCCGGGCCGTCGCCGTCGGTGGTGCCGGTCCAGGTCGAGGTGTACGGGTTCATGCGTTCGGCGGTCGAGGAGCGGGGCAGGGTCTGGAGGAAGACCTCCAGGTCCTGCCAGGTCGGCACGATCTTCTCGATGCCGACGACGGAGATCAGGGTCTCGGGGAGGGTCAGGCACATCCGCCCGTTGCCCTCGGACTCGACCACGACCATGGTGCCGGTCTCGGCGACCATGAAGTTGGCGCCCGAGACGCCGACCTTGGCGCGCAGGAACTTCTCCCGCAGGTGCAGTCGGGCCGCCTCGGCGAGCTCTGCGGGGGTGTCGCTCAGGCCTTCCGGCGCCGGGCGTCCCCAGGCGCCCATCTCGCGGCGGAAGATGTCGCGGATCTCGCCGCGGTTGCGATGGATCGCCGGGACCAGGATGTGCGAGGGGCGGTCCTTGCCCAACTGGACGATCAGCTCGGCCAGATCGGTCTCGTAGGCCCGGATGCCCTCGGCCTCCAGCGCCTCGTTGAGCCCGATCTCCTGGGTGGCCATCGACTTGACCTTCACGACCTCCGTCTCGCCGGTGGCCCTGACCAGGTCGGCGACGATCCGGTTGGCCTCGTCGGCGTCCGCGGCCCAGTGGACCGTGCCGCCCGCGGCCGTCACCGACTCCTCCAACTGGACCAGGTAGCGGTCGAGATGGCGGAGCGTGTGGTCCTTGATCCGTTTGCCCGCCTCGCGCAGCTCCGCCCAGTCGGACACCTCGGCGACGGCCCTGGCCCGCTTGGCGCGGATGGTGTGTGTGGCATGGCGCAGATTGCCGCGCAGGGTCGGGTTGCCGACGGCCTCGTGCGCGGCCTTCGGAAAGGCGGGCATGCCGACGAATGTTCCGCTCATGCGGCCGGTTCCTCCTCGGTGCTCGCCAGGATCTCCGCGATGTGCACGGGCCGCATCCCGGTGCCGAGTCGGGTCATGGTGCCGCCGATGTGCATCAGGCAGGAGTTGTCGGCCGCGCACAGCACCTCGGCACCGGTGGACTCGGCGTTGCGCACCTTGTCGGTGCCCATCGCCGCCGACACGCCGGAGTTCTTCAGCGCGAACGTGCCGCCGAAACCGCAGCACTCCTCCGCGCCGGGCAGCTCCACCAACTCCAGGCCCCGCACGGCGTGCAGCAGCCGGCGCGGCCGGTCGCCGAGCCCCAGCCCGCGCAGCCCGTGGCAGGTCGGGTGGTACGTGACCCGGTGCGGGTAGGAGGCCCCCACGTCCGTCACCCCCAGCACGTCCACCAGGAACTCCGTCAGCTCGTACGTCTTCGGCACCACCGGCGCCAGCGCCGCCGCGAGGCCGCCGCCGCGTCCCTCCGCCCGCGCCCGCTCGCCCATCCGTGGATACAGCTCCCGCACCATCGCCCCGCAGGACCCGGACGGGGTCACGATCGCCTCGTACTCCCCGAAGACATCGGAGAAATGCCGGGCCAGTGGCTCCGCCTCATGGCGGTAGCCGGTGTTGTAGTGGGCCTGCCCGCAGCACGTCTGCGCCATCGGGAAGTCGACCTCGACGCCCAGCCTGGTCAGGAGTTTCACCACGGCGCGACCGGTGTCCGGATACAGCGTGTCGTTGACACAGGTCAGGAACAGGGCGACACGCATCGCGGCTCCTAGAGGTCGATCATCGGATGAGTGCAGAGTAGTAGGCCGGTCCGTGCGGCGGGAGACCCCGGTCACCCCGTGGCGAGTCGGGCCTCGGCCGCCGCCCACCGCGCGGTGTCGCCGCGGGGCGTGTACCGGGTCAGAGGCTGGGTGCGGGTGAGCAGCCCCCGCAGATCGGCGAGATCGCCCACGAGGCCGTGGGCACGGGCCTGTACCAGCACGTTCCCCAGGGCCGCCGCCTCCGTCGGGCCCGCCACCACCGGCATCCCGCAGGCGTCGGCGGTCAGCTGGCACAGCAGTGCGTTGCGGGTGCCACCGCCGACGACGTACACCGTGTCCACCGGGTGGTCGGCGAGCCGCTGGGCGTCCGCGACGGCCCGCCGGTGGGCGAGCGCGAGGGAGTCGAGGATGCACCGGGTGATCTCGCCCGGCGTCCCGGGCACCGGCTGCCCCGACGCCCGGCACGCCTCGGCGATCCGCTCCGGCATCCGGCCCGGCGCCAGGAACGCGGCGTCCTGCGCGTCCACCACCGACCGCAGGGCCTCCGCGGTGGCCGCCGCCCGCAGCAGGCCGCCCAGGTCCGGGTCGCCCCAGGCCCGTACGCACTCCTGGAGCAGCCACAGGCCCATGATGTTGCGCAGGTAGCGGACCGTGCCGTCGAGCCCCAGCTCGTTGGTGAAGTTGGCGGCCCGGCTCTCCTCGGTCCGTACCGGGGCGCCGAGTTCGAGCCCGGCCAGCGACCAGGTACCGGTGCAGATGTAGGCGAACCGTTCACCGGTCGCCGGTACGGCGGCCACCGCGGAGGCGGTGTCGTGCGAGCCGACCGTGGTCACCGGCACCGGTCCCGTCAGTCCGGCCTCCTCCAGCACCTCGGGCCGCAGCAGCCCGGCCGGGTCCCCGGGCCGCCGCAGCGGTGCGAACAGCCCGAGGTCGATCCCCAGCCGGTCCGCGACCTCGTACGACCAGTCGCGGGTGCGGGGGTCGATCAGCTGGGTGGTGGAGGCGTTGGTCAGCTCGGTGCCCTGCTCACCGGTCAGCCAGTACGACAGCAGATCGGGGATCAGCAGCAGCCGCTCGGCGTGCCGGAACTGGGCGGTCGAACGCGCCGCCACCAGCTGGTAGAGGGTGTTGAAGGGCGCGTACTGGAGCCCGGTGCGGCCGTACAGCTCCGCCGCCGGCAGGGTCGCCCACACCTTCTCGGCGACCCCCTCGGTGCGGGCGTCCCGGTAGTGCACCGGGTTCCCGAGCAGTGCCCCGTCGGCGTCCAGCAGGCCGTAGTCCACGGCCCAGCTGTCCAGGCCGACGGAATCGACCTGACCGGCCGCCCGGAGCCCCTCGAGCACCCCCGCGTACAGGGCGAGCACGTCCCACCGCAGCCCTTCGGGCACCCGCACCGGCCGGTTGGCGAACCGGTGCGCCTCGACCAGCTCCAGCGAGTCCGGGCCCACCCGGCCGACCATGACCCGTCCGCTGGACGCGCCCAGGTCGACCGCGGCGTAGGACCTCGGGCCGCTCATCGCAGGAACGCGGCCGCCACACCCGCGTCGACGGGGACGTGCAGTCCGGTCGTGTGGGTGAGCTCCCCGCCCGTCAGCGCGAACACGGCGTTGGCCACGTGCTCGGGCAGCACCTCACGCTTGAGGATGGTCCGCTGCGCGTAGAACTCGCCCAGCTTCGACTCCTCCACCCCGTACACCGCGGCCCGCTGGGCGCCCCATCCGCCGGCGAAGATCCCGGACCCGCGCACCACACCGTCCGGGTTGACCCCGTTGACGCGGATGCCGTGCTCACCCAGCTCGGCGGCCAGCAACCGCACCTGGTGGGCCTGATCCGCCTTGGTCGCCGAATAGGCGATGTTGTTGGGCCCGGCGAACACGGCGTTCTTCGAGGCGATGTAGACGATGTCGCCGCCCATGCCCTGCGCGGTCATCACCCGGGCCGCCTCCCGCGACACCAGGAAGGACCCACGGGCCATGATGTCGTGCTGGAGGTCCCAGTCCTTCGCCGAGGTCTCCAGGAGCGGCTTGGAGATGGAGATGCCGGCGTTGTTGACGACCAGGTCGACGCCGCCGAAGGCGAGCACCGCTGCCCGGAACGCGGCGGTGATCTGCTCCTCGGAGGTCACGTCGACGGTCACGGCGACCGCCCTGTCCGGCCCGCCGAGTTCCGCGGCGACCGCACCGGCGGCGTCCGCGTTCAGATCGGCGACGACCACGCAGGCCCCCTCCGCCACCAGCCGCTCGGCGACGGCCCGGCCGATCCCGCTGCCGGCCCCGGTCACCAGCGCCACCCGGGTCGCCAGCGCCTTCGGCCTGGGCATCCGCTGGAGCTTGGCCTCCTCAAGGGCCCAGTACTCGATCCGGAACTTCTCCGACTCCTCGATCGGCGCGTACCTGGAGACGGCTTCGGCCCCGCGCATCACGTTGATCGCGTTGACGTAGAACTCGCCCGCGACCCGGGCGGTCTGCTTGTCCTTGCCGAAGGAGAACATGCCGACGCCGGGCACCAGCACGATCGCCGGGTCGGCGCCGCGCATGGCGGGGGAGTCGGGCAGGGCGTGCCGCTCGTAGTAGGCGGCGTACTCCTCGCGGTAGGCGGCGTGCAGTTCCGTCAGCCGGGCGACCGCCTCGTCCACCGGGACGTCCGGCGGGAGGTCGAGCAGGAGCGGCCGTACCTTCGTGCGCAGGAAGTGGTCGGGGCAGGAGGTGCCCAGCGCCGCGAGCCGCGGATGCTCCGCGCGGGCCAGGAAGTCGAGCACCACCTCCGCGTCGGTGAAGTGCCCGACCTGGGCCCGGTCCCGCGAGGCGAGCCCGCGGATGTGCGGTGCCAGGGCCGCGGCCCGCTCGCGCCGCTCGGCCTCGGGGAGCGCGCCGTACCCCTCGATCGCCGGGCCGAACGGCTCCGCCTTGCCGTGCTCGGCGAGGAAGGCCTCGGCGGTGCGGATGATGTACAGCGAGTTGGCCTCGCATTCCTCGGAGCTGTCGCCCCAGGCGGTGATCCCGTGGCCGCCGAGGACGCAGCCGATCGCCTGCGGGTGGGCGGCCTTGACGGCGGCGATGTCCAGGCCGAGCTGGAATCCCGGCCGCCGCCAGGGCACCCACACCACACGGTCCCCGAAGCACTCCGCGGTCAGCTTCTCCCCGTCGGCGGCACAGGCGAGCGCGATCCCGGAGTCGGGGTGCAGGTGATCGACGTGCGCGGCGTCCACCAGCCCGTGCATGGCGGTGTCGATGGAGGGCGCGGCGCCGCCCTTGCCGTGCAGGCAGTAGTCGAAGGCGGCGACCATCTCGTCCTCGCGCTCGACGCCCGGGTAGACCCCGGCGAGCGCCCGCAGCCGGTCCAGCCGCAGCACCGCCAGCCCGCCCTCGGTGAGGGTGCCGAGGTCCCCGCCGGACCCCTTCACCCACAGCAGTTCGACGTCCCCACCGGTGACGGGATCGGACGCGGTGCCCTTGGCGGACGTGTTCCCGCCGGCGTAGTTGGTGTTACGAGGATCGGCTCCGAGTCGATGGGACCGGGAGAGGAGGTCGGCGGCTTCGGGATGCGTGGTCATCGGACTTCCCAATTCATTGAAGGAGCGGGACTGCAATGAGCCCTTTTAGGGGCGCGAGGCTTTACTCGATATGCGGCTACCGCCGCGCGGGCGCGACCAGCCACACCCGGCCCGCAGCCCGCGACGAAACAGATCAAGGCAGACGCTCACGCACCCCACCCCGCCTGCTCCCCGCCCACCCGCTCCGCGACGATCTTCTCGGCCCACCCAGACCGCCGGTACGCCGCGACGGGATCGGCGTCCAACCCCATCTCCTCCCGCACCTCGGCCAGCAACGGCCGCACGTCCGTGTTGTAGGCGTCCATCAGCACCGCGTTCGCCTCCAGCACGTCCCCGGCCCGCTGGGCCGCGGCCAGCGCGTCACGGTCGACGAGCAGCGCCTTGGCGGTGGCCTCCTGCACGTTCATCACGGACCGGATGATCGCCGGGATCTTCGCCTCGATGTTGTGGCACTGGTCGAGCATGAAGGCCACGTCGGGGGTGAAGCCGCCGCCCCGGATCACCTCGTACATGATCCGGAACAGCTGGAACGGATCCGCGGCCCCGACCATGAGGTCGTCGTCCGCGTAGAACCGGGAGTTGAAGTCGAACCCGCCGAGCTTCCCCTCGCGCAGCAGCGTGGCGACGATGAACTCGATGTTGGTGCCCGGCGCATGGTGGCCCGTGTCGACCACGACCTGCGCCTTCGGTCCCAGCTTCAGACAGTGGGCGTAGGCCGTCCCCCAGTCCGGCACGTCGGTGGTGTAGAACGACGGCTCGAAGAGTTTGTACTCCAGCAGCATCCGCTGCCCCTCGCCGAGGCGCTCGTACACCTCGGCCAGCCCTTCCGCGAGCCGGTCCTGCCGTCCCCGGATGTCGTCCTGGCCGGGGTAGTTCGTCCCGTCCGCGAACCAGAGCTTCAGGTCGCCGGACCCCGTCGCGTCCATGATGTCGACGCACTCCAGCAGATGGTCCACGGCCTTGCGGCGCACCGCCGCGTCCGGATGGCAGATGCTGCCCAGCCGGTAGTCGTCGTCCTGGAAGGTGTTGGAGTTGATCGCGCCCAGCTTCACCCCCCGCTCCTCGGCGTGCTCGGCCAGGTCGGCATAGTCGTCCACCCTGTCCCACGGGATGTGCAGTGCCACCGTCGGCGCCACCCCCGTCACCGCGTGGACCTGCGCCGCGTCGTCCAGCTTCTCCTTCGGCGAGCGCGGCACGCCCTGCTGGGCGAACACCTTGAAGCGGGTCCCCGAGTTTCCGTACGCCCACGACGGCGTCTCGACGGCCTGGGTCTTCAGCGCGGCCTTCACCGCGGCGGAGTCGGTCACTTCGGAGCTCCTGTGGGATGGAAATGATGAAACGATTCAGAACGGCAAAGTATGAGGCCTGAGCAGGGGTGTCAAGCGATCCGACCGACCCTGTTCTCCGTGACTCCGCCGTGACCTTCGGCTATCGAAATTTTTTCGACACGGACCCATTGACGTGACATGCCTGTGGTGCCTACGGTCCCGGCAATCCAGTTGAAACCTTTCACGACGCCGTGGGGTCGGTCGGAGCACCTTCCGCCCGGTGTCGTCGAGGAGCCTCCATGACCCACCCGTCCGACACGGGACCGGCCCCGGTGCTGGCGCTGAAGGACGTCTCCAAGTCCTTCGGCGCCGTCCGCGCCCTGCGGGACGTCTCCCTGGAGCTGTTCCCCGGCGAGGTGCACGCCCTCGCCGGGGAGAACGGCGCGGGCAAGTCGACGCTGATCAAGACCCTCGCCGGAGTGCACCGGCCGGACGCCGGCCAGGTGCTGCTCGACGGCGGGCCCGTCGTCTTCCACGGCCCCGGCGACGCCCGCGACGCCGGAATCGCCGTGATCTACCAGGAGCCCACGCTCTTTCCCGACCTGTCGATCGCCGAGAACATCTTCATGGGCCGGCAGCCCCGGCGCGCGCTCGGCAGGATCGACCACAAGGCCACCCGCGCGGCCACCGCCGCCCTGATGAAGCGGCTCGGCGTCGCCCTCGACCCCGACCGACCCGCCCGCGGCCTGTCCATCGCGGACCAGCAGATCGTGGAGATCGCCAAGGCGCTCTCCTTCGACGCCCGGGTCCTGATCATGGACGAGCCGACCGCGGCCCTGACCGGCAGCGAGGTGGCCCGTCTGTTCGGGGTCGTCCGGGCGCTGCGCGAGCAGGGCGCCGCCGTGCTGTTCATCTCGCACCGTCTGGAGGAGATCTTCCAGATCTGCCGGCGGGTCACCACCCTGAGGGACGGTGCCTGGATCGCCAGCGAGCCGGTCGACGGCATGACCGAGGACGACCTCGTACGCCGGATGGTCGGCCGCGACCTGGACGAGCTGTACCCCAAGCAGGACGTGCCCGTCGGCGAGGTCGCGCTCAGCGTACGGCGGCTGACCCGTGAGGGCGTCTTCACCGACGTCTCCTTCGAGGTGCGCTCCGGTGAGATCGTCGGACTGGCCGGGCTGGTCGGCGCCGGACGGACCGAGGTCGCCCGGGCCGTGTTCGGCGTCGACCGGTGGGACGCCGGCGAGGTCGAGGTCAGGGGACGGAAACTGACCAGCGGCGCGCCGTCCGTCGCGATGTCCGCGGGTCTCGCCCTCGTCCCCGAGGACCGGCGCGCCCAGGGCCTGGTGATGGACATGTCCATCGAGCGGAACATCGGCCTCACCGGACTGCGTACGACCGTGAAGGCGGGCCTCGTCGACCGCGGCGCCGAACGCAGCCGCTCCCTCGACTGGGCGGTGAAGCTCCAGGTGAAGTACGCCCGGATCGCCGACGCCGTCTCCACCCTGTCCGGCGGCAACCAGCAGAAGGTCGTCCTCGCCAAATGGCTGGCGACCGGCCCCAAGGTGCTGATCGTGGACGAGCCCACCCGAGGCATCGACGTCGGCACGAAGGCGGAGGTGCACCGGCTGCTCAGCGAGCTGGCCGCCGACGGGGTCGCCGTGCTGATGATCTCCTCCGACCTGCCCGAGATCCTCGGCATGGCCGACCGCGTGCTGGTGATGCACGAAGGCCGGATCACCGCCGAGATCCCGCGCTCCGACGCCACCGAGGAAACCGTGATGGCCGCAGCCACCGGGAGGGCGGCCGCATGACCGCCACCACCTCCGAACACACCCCCGTCGCCGAGGCCCCCGGGTCCGGCGGGACCCGGCTCGTCGACCGCGTCCTCAAGATGCGCGAACTCGCCATCCTGGTCGTCTTCCTGGTGATGATCGCCGTCACCCAGGCCGGCAACAGCGAGTTCCTCTCCACGCAGGGCATCAAGGACCTGCTGCTCAACGCGACCATCCTGGTGCTGGTCGCCACCGGGCAGTCCCTGGTGGTGATCACCAGGAACGTCGACCTGTCCGTCGGCTCCACCCTCGGCATCACCGCCTTCGCCGCCGGCGACTACCTGCACGGCGGCGGCAACGCGGTCGTCGCGATCGCGCTGGCCGTACTGCTCGGCATCGGCTGCGGGCTGCTCAACGGCGCGCTGGTCAGCTTCGGCCAGGTCCCCGCCCTCGTCGTCACCCTCGGCACCCTCTACATCATCCGGGGCGTCGACTCCATCTGGGTCGGCTCCCGGCAGATCACCGCGGCCGACCTGCCCGGCGGCTTCAACGACTTCGGCTCCGGCGGGCTGTCCGCCATCCCCTGGCTGGCCCTGATCGCCCTCGCGGTCCTGGTCGCCACCGCCTACTACCTCAAGCACTTCGGCAGCGGCCGGGAGCTGTACGCCCTCGGCTCGAACCCCGAAGCGGCCCGCCTCGCCGGCATCCCGGTGCGCAGGCGGATCATCGCCGCCTACACCGTCTGCGGCGCCCTCACCGGTCTCGCCGGGGCGATGTACCTGGCCCGGTTCGGAAACGTCGACTCCAGCACCGGCAGCGGCTACGAACTCACCGTCGTCAGCGCCGTCGTCGTCGGTGGCGTCGTCTTCACCGGCGGCTCCGGAAGCGTCTACGGCGCCGCCCTCGGCGCGCTCCTGCTCACCTCCATCAACAGCGTCCTGCCCGCCCTCGGCGTCAGCTCCGTGTGGGTCCTCGCCATCAACGGCCTGCTCCTGCTGCTCGCCATCGCCGTGGACCGGATCGTCGCGCTGCGGGTGGCGGCGGCGCTGAAGAAGAAGTCGGCCCTGAAGAGGACCGCGGCCAGCAAGGAGAACCCCAGCCATGCCTGAGTCCCTGACGCGCGCGGTCCGCTGGGACACCGTGGTCGGCGCGCTGCTGATCCTCCTGCTGCTGTTCTCCTTCGGCTTCGTGGACGGCTTCGGGAACTCCCTCAACCTGTCCTTCCTGATCGGCAACACGCTGCCGATCGCGCTGGTCGCCCTGCCGATGACCCTGCTGGTGGTCGCGGGGGAGATCGACCTCTCGGTCGCCTCGACCGCCGGCCTGTCGGGGGCGGTCATGGGCAGGCTCTGGAACGAGGGCATGGCGATCGAGACGATCATCCCGCTGTGCCTGCTGCTGGGGGTGGTCTGCGGGCTGGTCAACGGACTGCTGGTGACCCGGCTCGGACTGCCGTCGCTGGCCGTCACCATCGGCACGCTCGCGGCCTACCGGGGCATCGCCCAGATCGTGCTCGGCTCCGACGCGGTGACCGACTTCCCGGCGCAGTACCAGGACTTCGCGGCGGGCCGCCTCGGTGACACCTTCCTGCCGCAGGCCTTCCTCCCGTTCCTGGTGCTGCTGGTGATCGCCGTGGTGGTGCTGCACGCCACGCCGTTCGGACGGTCGCTGTTCGCCGTCGGGGCGAGCGAGGAGGCGGCCCGGTTCGCCGGGATCCGGGTG
Source organism: Streptomyces sp. NPDC021562 (assembly GCF_040640875.1). Taxonomy (NCBI): domain Bacteria; kingdom Bacillati; phylum Actinomycetota; class Actinomycetes; order Kitasatosporales; family Streptomycetaceae; genus Streptomyces; species Streptomyces sp. NPDC021562. The sequence goes on along the minus strand of NZ_JBFACN010000017.1, from coordinate 54,841 downwards.
AAGCGCAACAAGCTGATCCTGTTCGTCGCCACGGGCTTCATGGCCTCGCTCACCGGGATCTTCTGGGCCCTGCACTACGCCAGCGCGCGGTACGACAACGCGACCGGGCTCGAACTGAGCGTGATAGCCGCGGTGCTGCTCGGAGGCATCGACTTCGACGGGGGCAAGGGGACGCTCGGTGGGGCGATCGCCGGGGTGTTCCTGCTCGGGGCGCTGCAGAACGTGATGAGTCTGCTGAATGTGTCCGCGCAGTCCCAGATCGTCGTGACCGGTGTGTTGCTCGTCGTCTCGGTGCTGGGGCCTCGCGTCGGCCGGCAGATCTCGTCGGCTCGGCAGAGGGCTGCGAAGGCCGTCTGAATGCTGCGGGCTGATTGTGGCTGGTCGCGCAGTTCCTCCCCCAGCCTTCGGCCGGGGTACCCCCAGCGCCCCTGACGGGGCGCTCTCCTGAACCCTTCTTGCAAAGGAACCCGTCATGCGTAAGTCCTCCCTCCGGCGTGCCGCCGTGGCTCTCGCCGCCGTGTCCTCCCTCGCCCTCGCCGCCACCGCCTGCGGCGGCACCACCAAGAACAACTCGGGCGGTGACGAGTCGGCCGCGGCCGGCTCCACCGCCAAGGCCGACCCGAACGCCGCGCTCAAGAAGGGGCTCACCGTCGGGTTCCTGCCCAAGCAGGTCAACAACCCCTACTTCACCTCCGCCGACAAGGGCGGCGAGAAGGCGCTCACCGAACTGGGCAACAAGTACAAGGAGGTCGGTCCGTCCAGCGCCACCGACACCTCCGGGCAGGTGTCGTACGTCAACACCCTCACCCAGCAGCAGGTCAACGCGATGGCGGTGTCGGCGCAGGACCCCGGCGCCCTGTGCACGGCGCTCAAGCAGGCCATGAGCAACGGCATCAAGGTCGTCACCTACGACTCCGACACCAACGCCGGCTGCCGCAACGCCTTCGTCTCGCAGGCCAGCGCCGAGGACCTGGGCCGTACCGAGGTGCAGCTGCTCGCCCAGCAGATCGGGTACAAGGGCGAGATCGCGATCCTGTCCGCCGCGCAGACCGCCACGAACCAGAACACCTGGATCGGGTTCATGAAGGACGAGCTGAAGGACCCCAAGTACAAGGACGTCAAGCTCGTCAAGATCGCCTACGGCAACGACGACGCCCAGGCCTCCTTCCAGCAGACCCAGGGCCTGCTCCAGCAGTACCCGAACCTGAAGGGGATCATCTCCCCGACCACCGTCGGCATCAAGGCCGCCGCCCAGTACCTGTCCGGCTCCAAGTACAAGGGCAAGGTCAAGCTGACCGGTCTGGGCACGCCCAACGACATGCGCCAGTACGTCAAGAACGGCACCGTCGACGCCTTCGAGCTGTGGGACCCCGCCAAGCTCGGCGACCTCGCCGCCCGTACCGCCGTCGCGCTCGCCTCCGGGCAGATCACCGGCAAGGAGGGCGAGACCTTCAAGGCCGGCGACACCACGTACACCATCGGCAAGGACGGCGTGATCAACCTCGGCAAGCCGACCGTGTTCGACGCGAAGAACATCGACCAGTTCAACTTCTGAGGCGGGAGCGGTACTTCATGCAGCGTGTCTGTTTCCTCCTCAAGGTCCGGCAGGACCGCATCGCCGAGTACCGCGAACGCCACGCCGCCGTGTGGCCGGAGATGCGCGAGGCGCTCTCCGCCACCGGCTGGCACAACTACTCGCTCTTCCTGCGCGACGACGGCCTGCTCGTGGGCTACCTGGAGACCGAGGACTTCGAGGCCGCCCGCGCCGGCATGGAGGCCACCGAGGTCAACGCCCGCTGGCAGGCCGAGATGGGCCCCTTCTTCGAGTCCCTCGACGGCGCCCGCCCCGACGAGGCGATGAAACCGCTCACCGAAGTGTTCCACCTCGCCTGACGCACGTCCGCCCCCCAGGAGCCGCTCGTGAAAAGACGTACCGTCCTCGGTGCCGCCCTCCTCGGCACCGCGGCCGCCCCCGCCCTCGCCGCCGGCCCGGCCCGCGCGGCCGACCCCGGACCGTCGGTGCACAAGAAGCAGAGCACGCTGCTCGACGCCCAGGCGATCTTCTTCGTCTCCTACGACGGGCTGGTCAACAACAACTCCTTCCAGAAGAACGGCCTGTTCACCTACAAGGGCCACCAGTACGCCGCCTGGTACACCTCGACCGGCTCCGCGGTGATCGGCCGCCGGGTGCTCGACGGCTCCTCCTGGGCGACCGTCACCCTCGCCCACCGGCTGAAGTCCAGCGACTCGCACAACGTCATCTCGATGGGCGTCTCGAAGGCCGACGGCCGCCTCCACATCACCATGGACTCCCACAGCGACGGCTTCTTCTACGTGAAGTCGGTCGCCGGGCTGCTCGACGACCCCGCCGCCACGGCGTGGACCTCGGCCGTCTTCGGCGCCGTCCAGACCTCCCTCGACGGAGTGTCGCTGACCTCGCAGTTCACCTATCCGCAGTTCATCGCGACACCCGAGGGGAAGCTGCAGCTCAGCTACCGGGTGGGGATCTCCGGGAACGGCCGCAACGCCCTCGCGGAGTACGACGGTGCGCGCTGGACCACGCTGGGGGAGTGGAGCGGCTCCACCGGGACCTACACCAGCGCGCACGGCTCCAGCACCGCCCGGAACATGTACCTGCACGGCATCGACTACGACGTCCACGGGCGGCTGCACGCCTTCTTCACTTGGCGTGAGCAGTCGGCGTCCGTGCTGTGCGACAGCGGTGGCATCACCAACCACGACACCGGCTACGTCTACTCCGCCGACCGCGGCCGCACCTGGCGCAACGACGCCGGCGCCCTGGTCGCCACCACCGGCACCTCGGACACCGTCGCCGTCACCGACTCCGGTCTGGTCGTCGACCCCCTCGACCCCGACCACTCCCTGATGAACCAGGAGAGCCAGTGGACGGACTCCGCCGGCCTCCCGCACGCGATCATCAGCTACGTCCCCGGCCGCTTCGGACAGTGCACGACGGACTACGTCGCCGACCGCACCGCCCATGGACGCGCCTTCCACGTCCGCAAGAACTCCGCCGGCACCTGGCAGAAGACCGAGATTCCCGTCGCCCTGAACTCCAGCCAGCGCACCAAGCTGGTCCTGGACCGGTACGACAACGCCTACGCGGTCTTTCCCCACGGCCGGATCGCCGGCGCCTCCAGGTCCTCCGGGTACACCGACTGGGCGCTGCTGTACGACGGGAGCGACCTGAACGCCTTCGGCGAGGTGGTGATCGACGAGCTGCGGGTCGAGGCGGACGGCGTGCTGTCGTTCATGTACCAGGAGACGTCGAGCGGTACGACCCCCTCGGCGCTCCATGTCGTCGACTTCGCCCTGCCCGCCTGACCGGCTCCGTATGCGAGTCATGTCGTAATGTGAAGCCCTTCCCGGGACGGATTCGCCGCCCGGTGTGAGGGTCTTCCCGCCGCCCGCGTTTTCCTGGAGGTCTCCGCCCGATGGCCCAGTCGGTGGGTATCAAGGACGTCGCCCGCGCCGCCGGAGTGTCGGTGGGTACGGTCTCCAACGTCATCAACCGCCCGGACACGGTCGCCAGTGAGACGCGGGCGCGGGTGCAGTCGGCGATAGAGCGGCTCGGCTACGTCCGCAGCGAGTCCGCGCGGCAGCTGCGCGCGGGCCGCAGCCGGATCATGGGGCTGCTCGTCCTCGACATGGGCAACCCGTTCTTCGTGGACGTCGCCCGGGGCGCCGAGCGGGCGGCACGCGACGCCGGACTCGGCGTGATGGTCTGCAACAGCGCGCAGAGCGCCGGTGAGGAGGCCGAGTACCTCGCGCTCTTCGCCGAGCAGCGGGTGCGCGGCGTCCTGCTCACCCCGGCGGACGCCACCGGCCGCAACATCGAGGCGTTCCGCCGGCACGGCATCCCCTTCGTGCTGGTCGACCGGGTCGCGGAGGGCACCACCGAGTGCTCGGTCAGCGTCGACGACGTCGCGGGCGGCGCGCTGGCCGTCCGGCACCTCGTGGACGCCGGCCACCGCTCCCTCGCGTACGTCAGCGGACCGCCGGGGTTCAACCAGGTGCGCGACCGCCGCACCGGCGCGCTGAACGCCCTGGCCGAGGCAGGGCTCAGTCCCGACGCGCTGCGCGAGCTGCCCACCGAGCGGCTCGACGTGGCCGCGGGCCGGGACGCGGGGGCCCGGCTGCTCGGCCTCTCCGACCGGCCCACCGCGGTCTTCTGCGCCAACGACCTGCTCGCCCTCGGCGTCCTCCAGGCGATGTACGCGGCCGGCGTGGTCGTCCCCGACGACCTGGCCATCGTGGGCTACGACGACATCGAGTTCGCCGCGGCCGCCGCCGTCCCGCTCACCTCCGTGCGCCAGCCAGCCGTCACCATGGGCGCCATGGCCGCGGACCTCCTCCTGGAGGAGACCGAGGAACACGACGGACAGCGCCCCCACGAGCACCGCCGGGTGGTGCTCCAGCCGGAACTCGTGGTCCGCCGCTCCAGCCTCGCCGCCCGCTGATCGGAGATTCAGTAACGATTGCGTGATCCCGGGGGCAGACCACCGTCTGACATGTGCTGAACTGGGACGCGTCCGTCCGACCGTCCCGGGAGAACCGTTGAGCCTCAGCTACCGCCAGCCCGGCGTCGTCCTCACCGACCGCCACTTCACCGTGCCGCTGGACCACGCCGACCCCGGCGGCGAGACCATCGAGCTCTACGCGCGGGAGGCGGTCGCGAGCGACAAGGCGGACCGGGAACTGCCCTGGCTGCTCTACCTCCAGGGGGGACCCGGTTTCGGAGCGAATCGTTTCGTCGGACGGCAGGCCTGGCTTGACCGGGCCCTGAAGGAGTACCGCGTCCTCCTGCTCGACCAGCGCGGCACCGGCCGCTCCACCCCGGTCAACCGGCAGACCCTCCCGCTGCGCGGCGGCCCGGCCGCCCAGGCCGACCACCTGGCCCGGTTCCGTGCCGACTCGATCGTCCGGGACTGCGAGGCGATCCGCCCGGGGATCACCGGCGGTGCACCCTGGACCACCCTGGGCCAGAGCTTCGGCGGCTTCTGCACCCTGACCTACCTGTCGTTCTTCCCCGAGGGGCTCAGCACCTCCGTGATCACCGGCGGTCTGCCCGCCCTCGACGCGCACGCCGACGACGTCTACCGGGCCGCCTACCCGCGCATGGAGCGCAAGGTCGCCGCGCACTACGCGCGCTATCCGATGGACGTCGAGCGGGCCCGCCGGATCGCCGAGCACCTCCTCGACCACGAGACGGTGCTGCCGAACGGCTACCGGCTCACCGTCGAGGCCTTCCAGTCCCTCGGCCTGATGCTCGGCATGAGCGACGGCAGCCACCGCCTGCACTTCCTCCTGGAGGACGCGTTCGTCCGCACCCCGGCCGGCGCCGAACTCTCCGACGCCTTCCAGGAACAGGTCCAGGGCCTCCTGTCGTACGCGGGCAACCCGCTCTACGCCCTCCTGCACGAGCCCCTCTACGGCCAGGACACGCGCCCCACCGCCTGGGCGGCCGAGCGGGTCCGCGCCGAGTTCCCGCAGTTCGACGCGGCCAAGTCGCTCGCGGGCGACACCCCGGTGCTCTTCACCGGCGAGACCGTGCACCCCTGGGTGTTCGACACCGACCCGGCACTGCGTCCGCTGAAGGAGGCCGCGGAACTGCTCGCCGCCCGCACCGACTGGCAGCCGCTGTACGACCCGGCCCGCCTCGCCGTGAACGAGGTCCCGGTCGCCGCCGCGGTCTACCACGACGACCTGTACGTCGACGCCGGGCACTCGCTGCGGACCGCCCGGGCCGTCCGGGGTCTGCGCACCTGGGTCACCGACGAGTTCGAGCACGACGGACTGCGCACCGGGGCGCCGCGGGTACTGGACCGGCTGCTGGCCCTGGCAAGGGACGAGGCGTGAAACACGCCCCCGAAGGAACGCGGATGACGGCGCGACGGGCCAGGATGGACTGATCGGCCGACAGGGGAGGCACGGGGGACATGACCACGGACACGGAACGACTCGCCGCGCGCTTCGAGGAGCACCGCGACCACCTGCGTGCGGTGGCCTACCGGATGCTGGGCTCGGTCGCCGAGGCCGAGGACGCGGTCCAGGAGGCGTGGTTCAGGCTCGGACGCACCGACACGGACGAGATCAGGAACCTGGGCGGCTGGCTGACCACCGTGGTCGGCCGGGTCTGCCTCGACCTGCTGCGCTCCCGCACGGCGCGCCGCGAGCAGCCGATGGACGACACCTTCGTCCCGGATCCGGTGATCAGGCCGCTCACGAGCATCGACCCCGAACAGGAGGTGCTCCAGGCCGACTCGGTGGGGCTCGCCCTGCTGATCGTCCTGGAGACGCTGGAGCCCGCCGAGCGGCTGACGTTCGTCCTGCACGACATGTTCGCGGTGCCCTTCGACGACATCGCGCCGATCGTGGAACGCACCCCGGCGGCGACCCGGCAGCTGGCCAGCCGGGCCCGCCGCCGGGTGCAGGGCGCCGCCCCGTCGGCCGACCCCGACCTGGGCCGGCAGCGTCAGGTCCTGGAGGCCTTCCTGGCCGCCTCCCGTGGCGGTGACTTCGAGGCACTGCTCGCCCTGCTCCACCCGGACGTGGTGCTGCGCGTCGACTCGGGTGCCCTGGTGCGCGGCGCGGCCGCCTCCAAGGCGGTGCGCGGGGCCCGGCCGGTGGCCGAAGGGGCCTTCACCTTCCGGCAGTTCGCCGGCACCGCCCGGCTCGCTCTGGTCAACGGCGCGGTGGGCCTGGTCAACGCGCCGGAGGGCGGCCCGCGGTCGGTCATGGCGGTCACCGTCGAGGACGGCCGGATCACCGGGATGTACATCCTCGCCGACCCCGAGCGGCTGGACCGCCTGGAGTTCACCGCCAGGGAGGACTGACGCCCCGCGTGTGCGCAGGTCAGTAAACTGGTTCGATGCCAGAACAGATGTCCGACCGGTCGCGGCTGCGCGGGGACTGCTCCCGCTGCTTCGGGCTGTGCTGCGTCGCCCTGCCGTTCACCGCCTCCGCCGACTTCGCGGTGTCCAAGCCCGCCGGGACGCCCTGCCGGAACCTCGGCGGCGACCACCGCTGCGGCATCCATGCCGAGCTGCGGCAGCAGGGCTTCCCCGGCTGCACCGTCTACGACTGCTTCGGCGCGGGTCAGCGGGTGTCCCAGGTGACCTTCGGCGGCCAGGACTGGCGCACCGGCTCCGCGCAGCAGGCCCGCTGGATGTTCGACGCCTTCCCGGTCGTACGACAGCTGCACGAGCTGCTCTGGTATCTCACGGCCGCGCTCGACCTGCCCGCCGCGCGTCCCGTCCACGGCGAACTGCGGACGCTGCTGGGGACCGTCGAGGCACTGGCCCTCGGGACGCCCGGCGAACTCGCCGCCCTGGACGTGGCCGCGCACCGGCGGGAGGCCGACGTGCTGCTGCTGCGCGCCAGTGAGCTGGCCCGCGCGGCGGTCCGGGGGCGCCGGAAGGACCGGCGGGGCGCGGATCTGATGGGCGCCCGGCTCAGGGGAGCCGACCTGCGGGGCGTGAGCCTGCGCGGGGCCTACCTCATCGCGGCCGACCTCACCGGGGCGGATCTGCGCGACACGGACCTGATCGGAGCCGACCTGCGCGACGCCGATCTCACCGACGCGGACCTCACGGGTGCGTTCTTCCTGACCCAGCCGCAGGCCGACGCGGCGCGGGGGAGTGCCGGGACCCGGCTGCCGGAGTCAGTCACCCGCCCCGTGCACTGGGCAGCCGCCGCCCGCTGAGGCGGACGTGTCCGGCACGGGCGCCGGCGCCGGGGCGGGGCGGCGCCGTTCGAGCCGCAGTCGCAGCCGCTCCGGCATGACCGTCAGCCGCTCGGTCACCTTCAGCCGGTAGCCGGGGTCGGGCGTCAGCTCGTAGCGGCGCAGCAGCAGACCGAGGACCAGGGTGGCCTCGTGCAGTGCGAACTGGCGGCCGATGCAGGCGCGGGCGCCCGTACCGAACGGCTTGAAGGTGTGCGGGGCGCGGCCCCGCGCGGCCTTCGGCTCGAAACGGTCCGGGTCGAAGCGCTCGGTGTCCGGACCCCACACCTCCGGGTCCCGGTGCAGCATCGGCGTCAGGACCAGCGCCCAGCCGCCCCGGCGCATCGGGTGTTCCCCGGCGAGCACGGTGTCCCGGCGGGCCTCGCGGGCGAAGGCGGGGGCGGTGGGCCACAGCCGCAGCGACTCGTCGAGGACCCGGCGCAGATAGCGCAGCTTGGCGACCTGGTCGTAGCCCGGCGCGGGGGTGTCGCCCCAGACCCGGTCCACCTCGGCGGCGGCCCGGGCGGCGATCTCGGGGTGCAGGGCGAGGTAGTGCAGGGCGAAGGAGAGCGCGCCGGAGGTGGTCTCGTGGCCGGCCACCAGGAAGGTGATCACCTGGCGGCGCACGTTCTCGGCGGACAGCCGCTCACCCGTCTCCGGGTGGGCCGTCTCCAGCATCCGGTCCAGGAGGTCGCCCTGCCCGCCGCCGGTCCGCCGCCGCTCGGCGACCAGGTCGTCGACCGTGCGGTCGAGGAAGGCGATGTCGGCCGCGTTGCGCCGCGACGCCTCCCGCAGCAGCAGCGGGGCCAGCGGTGAGGGCACGCTGTTGAGGCGCTGCGCGTAGCTGAGCGTGCCGATCATCGCGGTCACGAAGGGGTGCGGGCGGTCCCGTTCGAACGAGCCGAAGTCGTGTCCGAACCCGGTGCGCGCGATCGTCTCCAGGGTCAGCTTGGTCATGTCCCCGGGCACGTCGACCCAGTGCCCGGCGGCCTGCTCCCGGTCCCAGTGGTCGGTCAGCCGGCCCGCCACCGACACCATCATGGCGTGGTAGCCCGCCATGGCCTCCCGGCTGAAACCGGGAGCGAGGACGTCGTGCGCGAGCTGCCAGTTCGGCTCGTGGTTGTACGCCGTGAACAGGCCGTCCCCGGCGACCGGGCGAAGGTTGGCGACGCCCAGGCCGACGTGCTTGGCGAACCGTGACTCGTCGGCCATGTCGGCGGCGAGCCGGGCGCCCCACACGAACACGAACTCGTTGCCGAACGCCTTACGGCGGAAGATCGGGCCCAGCTGCCCGGCGAGACGCATCGAGTCCTGGACCGGGGTGCGCCGGTCGACACCGAGGACGTCACCGAGGAACGGCAGCCGGCGCGGCGGGTGCGGTATCCGGTGCAGCTCGGGCCAGCCCTGCTCGGCGCCCCGGAACCCCTTGGGCAGCGGGCCGCCGGTGCCCGTCCCCGGCTGCGTGACCGTCTCCGCCATGACGCGATCTCCCTTGATGCTGCGGCACGTTGAGTCAGTTGTACGTGGGTTCAATAGGCGGCCCAGTCTCGTCCCGTTGTTGAACCCGCGTCAAGTAAAGTGCCGACATGGTCGCGAACCAGGGTGAGCGCAGCCGCCGCAGACTCAGCACCGCGGAGCGCCGTGAGCAACTCCTCTCGGTCGGGGCCCGGCTCTTCTCCGAGAGCCCGTACGACGACGTGTGGATCGAGCAGGTCGCCGAGATCGCGGGGGTCTCCCGCGGTCTGCTGTACCACTATTTTCCGACCAAGCGGGATTTCTTCGCGGCGGTGGTGCAGCGGGAGAGTGAGCGGATGCTGCGGATGACGGCGGCCGAGCCCGGCGTCCCCGCCCGGGAGCAGCTCGCCGCGGGCCTCGACGTCTACCTCGACTACGTCCGTGCCCACGCCCACGGCTTCCGTGCCTTCCACCGCGCCGAGGCCTCCGGCGACCAGGCGGTGCGCCGGGTGTACCGGCAGGCCCAGACCGCCCAGGAGCGTCAGATCCTCGCCGCCCTCGCCGCCGACCCGGAGTTCGGTCCCGCTCTGGCGCGGCGCCCCGACGCCCGCCTCGCGGTGCGCGGCTGGCTCGCCTTCACCACGCACGTCTGCCTGGAGTGGCTGCGCACCGAGGAGCTGACGCGCGAACAGGTGCGGGACCTGTGTGCGCGGGCCCTGCTGGGTGTCATCTCCTGACGTGCCGGACACTCCCTGCCTCCCGGGGGCGCTGTTGGCGTACCCCTCGGACTCCGCTAGGTTAGGTGAGGCTTACCTAATGGAGGTTCTGGATGGGTGGCGAACAGGCGGTCCGGTCGGCCGGGCCCGGCGCGGCGGAGCAGGCCCGCTCCCTGCTGGCCGTCGCGTGGTCGTGCAGGGTCACCGCGGACGGCGGACGCGAGGAGTTGTGCGGCGCGCACACCGTCGCCGACGACGGCCGGGTGCTGCTGCGCGCGCCCGAGGACGGCGTCCTGCGCGCGGCGGCGCTCTGCGCGCCGCGCGGGGAGCCGTCCGCGGTGCTGGAGTTCGCCGACGTGGCACCCGTCCCGGTACGGGACCGGATCCGTGCCCGGCTCTGGATGGCCGGCTGGTTCGTGCCCGCTGACGGACACCTCGTCCTCCGCCCCACCCGCGTGGTGCTGCGCCGGCCCTCCGGCGCGGTGGTCGTCGACCTCGACGAGTTCGCCGCCGCGCGCCCCGACCCGCTGGCCGCCGCCGAGGCGGGACTGCTGACCCACCTCGCCGACGCCCACCCGGACGCCGTCGAACGGCTCACCCGGCTCGTCGCGCCGGAGAGCCTGCACGCCGCGACCCGCGTACGGCCCCTCGCCGTGGACCGGCACGGGCTGATCCTGCGCATCGAACGCACCCGGACCCACGGCGACGTACGGCTCCCCTTCCACGCGTCCGCCGACGACGTCGCGCAGCTCACCGAACGCGTCCACGTCCTGCTGGCCCGGGCAGCCGCCGCGTCCTGCCCGCGGACGCTACAGCGGCAGCGCGCAGACGGCGACCGGTGACGCGAACGGCGCGCCCGCGAGCCGGAGCGCACCGCTGCCCGCGTCCACGGTGAAGACGCTCACCGTGCCGGACCGCTGGTTGGCCGCGAACAGCAGCCGGCCGTCGGGCGAGAAGGCGATCTGGCGGGGGAAGTCCCCGTGCACCGGCACCGTGCCGATCAGCCGCAACCGGGCGCCGTCGGCCTCGACCGCGTACCGCGCCAGCGTGTTGTCGCCCCGGTTGGCGAGATAGGCGTGGGCGCCGTCCGCGGTGACCAGGATCTGGGCCGGGTAGTTGGTGGCGCCCGCCCTGCTGCCGGAGGACTGCGGCTCGCCGACCGTGAGCCGCCCCTCGGCCGGGTCGTAACCGCACACCGTGACCGTGTCGGCCACCTCGTCGGCCAGGTACGCGTACCGTCCGCCGGGGTGGAAGGTCAGATGCCGCGGGCCAGCCCCCGGCTTCGTGTGCGCCTGTGAGACCTCGGTGAGCGTGCCCGTCGCGGGGTCGAGACGGTAGCCGTAGACGGTGTCCGTGCCCAGGTCGACGGCGAGGACGTGCCCGCCGTCCGGGCTGGTGAGGACCTGGTGGGCGTGCGGGCCCTGCTGACCGGGTCCGGGCGCCGGACTGGTGTGCGTGACCAGGGCCGTGCGCTCGCCGAGGGCGCCCGTGGCGTCGATCGGGTGCACGGCCACGCTGCCCGAGGTGTAGTTGGCGCTCAGCAGCCAGCGGCCGGTGGGGTGCACCGAGAGGTGACACGGTCCCGCCCCGCCCGTGCTTCGGCGGCCGAGCACCTTGCGGTCCGCGAGGCGTACGGCGGTCACGCCCCCGTCCGGCTGCTCGTCCACCGCGTACAGCGTGCGGCCGTCCGGGTGCACGGCCAGGTAGGACGGGTCGGCGACGCCGGTGAGCGTGCCGGTTCCGGTGATCTCGCCGGTCGCCGGGTCGTACTCGGCGAGGCCGATGCCGGCGCCCCCGCCGGTCACGGAGGTGTAGGTGCCGACATGGAGCGGGCGGGGGCCGGAGGCCGGCTGCTCCGAGGACTTCGCCGCCGGGCGGGGCGCGGCGCGGGGCTCCTGGGCCGGCGACGCCGCCGGGGCCGGGACCGCCACCACCGCCGCGGCGCCCGCCACCGCGCCGACGAACCGGCGCCTGCTCCAGCCGCCGCGCGCCGCCTCCGTACCACTGCCCATGCCCGCACCTCAGGTCGTCGGTCACCCCCGTCGTCACGGCAACCTTGGCGTGCGGCCACGGCCGAGCGCAAGAAAGGCAACGCGCGTTGCGCATGGTGCAACGCTGGTATTACCAGTCGCCGTCCTCCACCGGCTTGTCCGCCGCGTCCTTGAGCGGGACCACCTGCTCCGGGGACGGCTGCTGCCACGGCTCCAGGTCGTCGCCGAGCCAGTCACCGACCGGTTTCACCGCGCGCAGGGTGTCCGTGGGGGCGAGATCCCGGGCGTCCTCGTCGTAGTAGTCGTACCAGGGCAGGCCCGCACGGGTGTACGCGGACCGGTCCACCGGGGACGGCGGGGGCGCCTCTCCCGTGATCCGGCGCCACTGCGGGGGAGTGACCAGGTGCACGAACACGCGCCCCGCCGGGGTTTCGGCCCAGTCCCGCAGCGGCCGGTCGTCCGTGTACACCTCCTGGCGCATCGACCCGCCGACGCCCAGACCCATCGCCGCCGGAGCCGCTCCGGGCGCGGCCGCCGCCAGGGGCATCGCCGCGCCGAAGCTCCCGGCCGAGCGTGAGTTGCGGGTCCGCTTGCGGACCAGCCGCTCCCGCCGCAGCCGCTCCTGACGGTGGTACGCGGCGAGCGCCTCCTCGGACAGCGGGAAGGACTGGAGCTGCACCCCGCCCCACACCTCCTCGCCGGTGACCTGCCCCTCCACCGTCGCACCCAGGCCGAGCGGCACCGACACGAACTGGCGGACCGTGCCCTTGCCGGAGTTGATGCCGTCCAGCCACGGCTGCCGGGGCAGGACCAGGTAGTTCTGCGGCCGCTGCGAGAGCCGGTCGCTCCACGGCTTGCCGGACACCGCGCACACCTTGCCCACGCCGACCTGGAGAGCCACAGGCCGCGCCGAACCCGCGAAGCTCAGCCACATCGCCTCGCGCAGGTACACCGGCAGCATCACACCGCCCCGGGCCCGCCACTCGGGCGGGACCGTGTCCGGATGGTCGGCAACCCGCCGGACCGGGAACTCGCCCAGTCCCGGCGGCAGCGGGTGCGTGCCCGTCTCCGGCAGCCGCAGCGTGCGGACGAACCGCACCGCCGCCCCGCCGGGCAGCCGCAGAGTGTTCCCGTCGATCCGCACCGCCGCGTCCGTCACCGGCGTGCCCCCTTCCCCGTCCCGCAGCGCCGTCCGGCACCGTGCCGTACGGTCCGTCCGCGTCCCTCACAGAGAACGCCCCGGACCACCCGTCCGGTTCCGCCGCAGCTGCTCCGGCACCCCGACGCGCTCACGCAGCCAGGTCAGCCACGGCGGCCGCTTGGCGCGCTGTTCGCCGGAGACCCGGTCCAGCTCCTCCAGCAGCCGGCGGGTGCGGTGCTCGGTGTCCAGCTCGTCGATCATCCGGTTGACCTCGGTCAGCACGGCACCGAGCAGCTGCCAGTTCCGGTCGTCGCGGCGGATCTCGTCCTGGAGCAGTTCGGCGAGCTTGTCACGGGTGCCGGTCGCGGTGTGCAGCTCGGCGGCCAGCCGGGCCTCGGCCGACTCCGCGTTCTCGCTGATGCTCGTGGTGACCAGCACCGCGAAGCTGACCACGGCGTCGGCGATCTGGGAGAGCAGCTGCTCCACGGCCGCCCCGGAGTCGGACGCGAACATCGGTTCGGGTTCGCGGGCCTTGGCGAGGTCAGTGAAGGTCCGGGCCAGCACGCGCAGCACGACCGTGCAGATCTCCAGCGTGTCCAGGCCGGTGCGCAGCACCACGCGGTGCAGCAGCCCCTCCCTGACCCGGGGATTGAGCCGCAGGCTGTCCTCGGCCTGCCGCAGCGCCGCGTCCACCTCGATGATCGCGTGATCGAGCCGTCGGGCCTCGTGCAGCCGCTCGGCGGCCCGCTGCCACGGGGTGAGCTCCGCCGCCTCGTCGCCCATGCGCAGCATCAGCTGGCGCAGCCGGCGGGCCAGCCCCTCGATGGACTCCCCGGCCTCGTCGACCCACACCGGGGGCGGCAGCAGCAGATTGCAGGCCATGCCGACCACCGCGCCGATCAGGGTCTCCACGATCCGCGCCCAGGCCGTACTGCTGATCGTGGTGACCCCGAGCACCAGCATGGCGCTGATCGCCACCTCGGGGATGTACTCGTCGACGCGCACCAGGTGCCCCACCCCCAGCGAGGCCACGATCAACAGCGCCAGGCTCCACCAGGTCAGCCCCACCAGCTGGCTGAAGGCGATGGCGACCAGCACACCGGCCACCACCGCGTTGACCCGGCGGAAACCGTTGGTCAAAGTGGCGTACAGGGTCACCTGCACGACCAGCAGCGCGGTCAGCGGGGCGGTGAGGGGCGCCGGTTCCGGGCTCAGGCGGAGCGCGACGACGTAGGCGATCGTGGCCGCTGTGGCCGATCGCAGCGTCTGGACGACCACCGGGTCCCGATGCCGCCGCAACAGCCGCGGCAGGCTCTCGGCCCACTTCCGTACGTCTTGCATCCCTTGGCCTGTTCCCACTCGCGCGGCACGTCGAACGTATTGTCCACAGATCACTCACGCGCGCTAGTGCCTGGGTGACCACAGCCGATTACGGAGGGTGCCCGGCGGCCGGATCCCCGTGAGGCGCGCGTGGAAAATCGCCGCGCCCCGCACGAGCGTGATCGGATACGGTCGGCGGACACCGGGAGCGGGCCGCGGGCAGCGCGCGCCGGGCGGAGCGCAGGGGGTGACGGATGGGACGCGCGGACTTCGCGGACCTCGGGTCGGTGCGGGCCGTCGCGGCGCTGCGTCATGTGGCCGCGCTGTCCTCCGGACCGGCCCTCGACCCCGGTCTGCGGATCACCCTCAACTTCCACCCCGACCGGCTGTCCGCCGGACGGCCGATCCTGCGCTCGCTGGCCCGAGACGGCGCCTACCACTCGCAGTTCGTCACCGGCACCAGCAACGGCGGGCTCACCGCGCACCCCGGCGGCGACCGCCGGCGCTGGGAGAGCCGGATCTTCGGCGGGAGCTACGACGACGCCGACCCCGCCGAGCGTCCGGTGTACGGGGCGCTGAACTTCCGCCGCCAGGTCGTGGGCGCGGCCCCGCGGTTCGGCTCCTCGCACCTGCGGCTGACCGGTCCGGCACTGCACCGGGCCACCTTCTGCTACCCCGACAGCGCGGCCGAGCCGACGGATTTCGGAGTGGCCGCCGGAACCCACCTCATCGCCCTGGCCGAGGCCGACGAGCAGGACGCCCTCAACGACTACATCGAGACCCAGGTGCACGGCGGGGTACGGCTCGACCGGGACGTGGAGGCCCTCGTCCTGGACGCCTGCTACCGGGGCACCCCCGTGGAGCGGGCCGCCCGGTCGCTGCCGTTCCCGGTCGAGTGGCACCCCGGCTACCGGCTCAGCGTGCCGGAGCTGCGCCGCCATGCCGACTACCGGGGCGCCGAGTACGCCGAACTGGGCGCCCGGATCGCACAGAAGGGCGTCGTCGACCCCCGGATCATCGGAGACGCGGCCCGCACCGGCAGGTACGAGGTGCAGGACCTGAAAATGGTGTGGCACACCCTGGCCCGCTTCGGCGCCCCGGAAGGCGCGGGCACGGCCTACTCGGCCGAGGTCCGCGGTCCGGCCGAGGCCCGCGACCCGGCCGGGTCCGGCGGCCACACGCCCGGTCTGAGCACGCCCAAGGCATAGGCGCGCGCGACCAGTTCGGTGCGGTTGGCCGCGTCCCAGCGGGCCGACAGGCGGCGCAGGTGGTAGGCGACGCCGTCCCTGGTCAGACCCAGTTCACGGGCGGCCTGGGCGGTGGTGGCACCCCGGGCCAGCAGGGCCAGCACCCGGCCCTCGACCGGGCTGACCCGCGCGGGCCCCGTCCCGGGCGCCTCCTGCTCGCCGGCCACCCGCAGCATCACCAGCAGCGACGGTGTCCCGCCCACGGACTCGCTCACCGGGTCCGCCGTCAGCTCCCCGTACCGCTCGGCCCCGTGGGGAGCCTGCCAGCGCACCGACACCTGGTAGCGCGAGCGGTGCCGCAGCCGCAGCGCCTCGGCGATCCGCTCCACCTGGGCCTCCTCCTGCGGCCGGAACAGCTCCAGCACGTCCCGGCCGCGCAGCCGCCCCGGGGTGGTACCGCACTCGGCGGCCATAGCCGGGTTGGCGAGCACCACCAGCCCGTACACGTCGCACACCGCCACCGGCACCGCCACCCGGTCGAACAGCGTCAGCGCGCGATTGCGCCACACCACGCCGTCGAGCCCGCCCGTCGCCATGCCACCACCGCTCCTCTCACCCTCATCCAAGGCGGCCACCCAGGTCAGAGGCAACTCCATCGGCACGACGCAAGGACCGAAGGCGGTTTTCGACTGCACGTTCGTGTAGTGCCACGGCCTCGTGGCCCGCTCCCCGAGGACCACGCTGGAACGCAGGACTTCCGTACCGCGAAAGGCAGTTGTCGCGCCATGCCCCCCACCGCGCCGCACCCCGACACCACCGACACCCTGCCCGGCGTCCCCGTCGTGGACATCACCGCCACCGGACCCGGCCGCACCCCCGTCCAGCAGGTCATGAACCTGATGCGGGAGCACGGCCCGATCCTGGTACGACGGCTGCACGGACGGGACACCCTGTTCGTCGCCGACACCGACCTGGTCGAGGACCTCGCCGACGAGCAGCGGTTCGCCAAGCACATCGGGCCCGCCCTGGAGAACGTCCGCGCCTTCGCCGCCGACGGGCTGTTCACCGCCTACAACGACGAGCCCAACTGGGCCAGGGCGCACGACATCCTCATGCCCGCCTTCGCGCTCGGCTCGATGCGCACCTACCACCCGGTGATGCTCGGGGTCGCCCGCCGCCTGATCGAGTCCTGGGACCGGGCCGCCCACGCAGGACGGCCGGTCGACGTGCCGGACGACATGACCAGGATGACCCTCGACACCATCGGCCTCGCCGGGTTCGGCTACGACTTCGGCTCCTTCGAACGCACCGAACCGCACCCCTTCGTCGAGTCCATGGTCCGCTGCCTGGAGTGGAGCATGACCCGCCTGGCCCGCACGCCCGGCGCCGACCACTCGGCCGCCGACGCCGCCTTCCGGGACGACGCCGGCTACCTCGCCCAGGTCGTGGACGACGTCATCGCCTCCCGCACCGGCACCGACCAGGGCACGGCCGAGGACCTGCTCGGCCTCATGCTCTCCGCCCGGCACCCCGCCGACGGCGCCACCCTGGACCGGGCCAACATCCGCAACCAGGTCATCACCTTCCTCATCGCCGGGCACGAGACCACCTCCGGCGCGATGTCCTTCGCCCTGTACTACCTGGCCAAGCACCCCACCGCGCTCCGGCTGGTGCAGCGCGAGGCGGACGCCCTGTGGGGTGACACGCCCGACCCCGAGCCCACCTACGACGAGGTCGGCCGCCTCGCCTACACCCGTCAGGTGCTCAACGAGGCACTGCGACTGTGGCCGACCGCCGCCGCGTTCAGCCGGCACGCCCTCGACGACACCCTGCTCGGCGGACGGGTGCCGCTGACGGCGGGGCAGTCCGTCACCGTGCTCGCCCCGATGCTGCACCGTCAGCCGGTCTGGGGCGACAACCCCGAGCTCTTCGACCCCTCCCGGTTCACCCCGGAGGCCGAGGCAGCCCGCCCGGTGCACGCCTTCAAGCCGTTCGGCACAGGTGAACGGGCCTGCATCGGCAGGCAGTTCGCCCTGCACGAGGCGACCATGCTGCTGGCCCTGCTGGTGCACCGCTACCGGCTCCAGGACCACGCGCGGTACGCCCTCACCGTCAAGGAGACTCTCACCCTCAAGCCGGAGGGCTTCACCCTGACCCTCGTCCCGCGCACCTCCGCCGACCGCGTCCACCCGCCGCTGCCCGGCGCCGCGCCGACGGCCGACCGGAACCCGCGGCAGACGGCCGCTCTCCCGGCCCGCGTCCGCACCGGCACCGGCGCCCTCCTGCTGCACGGCAGCAACTACGGCACCTGCCGGGACCTCGCCGCCCGGCTCGCCGACGAGGCCGCCGACCTCGGCTGCGACACCGAGGTGGCGGCGCTGGACGCGTACGCCACCGGTCTTCCGACGGACCGCCCGGTCGTCATCACCGCCGCCTCCTACAACGGCCGCCCCACCGACGACGCCACCGCCTTCGCGGCCTGGCTCGACAGCGCCCCGGACCTGACCGGCGTCACCTACGCGGTGCTCGGCGTCGGCGACCGCAACTGGGCCGCCACCTACCAGCACTTCCCGACCCGGATCGACGACCGCCTGGCCGAACTGGGCGCCCGCCGCCTCACCGACCGCGTCGCCGCCGACGCCTCCGGCGACCTGCCCGGCACGGTCCGCGACTTCACCGCGCGGCTGCGCACCGCCCTGCTGGAGCGGTACGGCGACCCCGGCGCGGCCCCCTCGACGGACCCGGAGCCCACCGCGGCGTACCAGGTCAGGGCCCTGACCGGCGGGCCCCTCGACGCCGTCGCCGCACGCCACGGTCTGGTCCCGATGACGGTCACCGAGGCGTACGACCTGACCGCCGCCGGCCACCCCCGCACCAAACGCTTCCTGCGGGTGGCGCTGCCGGACGGCGTCACCTACCGCACCGCCGACCACCTGACCGTGCTCCCCGTCAACGCCCCGGCGCTCGTCACCCGCGCGGCCGCCGCCCTCGGCGTGGACCTCGACGCCGTGCTCGACATCCGCGCCACCCGGCCCCGGCGCGACGGCCTCGCGGTCGACCGCCCGCTGACGGTGCGCGAACTCCTCACCCACCACGTCGAGTTGCAGGAGCGCCCGAACGCCCGGCAACTGTCCCTGCTGGCCGAGGCCGACCCCTGCCCGCCGGAGAGGGCCGCGCTCGCCGCGCTGGCCGACGACCCGCGCACCCCGGCCGCCGACCCGCGCACCCTGGTCGAGCTGGTCGAGGACCACCCGGCACTGCGCGGCGCCCTCGACTGGCCCCGCCTGCTGGAGCTGCTGACCCCGCTCAAGCCGCGCCACTACTCGATCTCGTCGTCCCCGGCCGCCGACCCCCGCCACGCCGACCTGATGATCTCCCTCCTGGAGGCACCCGCCAGGTCCGGCAAGGGCCGCTACCGGGGCACCGGCTCCGGCCACCTGGCGTCGCTGCGCCCCGGTGACACCCTGCTCGCCCGCGTGCAGCCCTGCCGGGAGGCCTTTCGCGTCGACCACACCGCCCCGGTGGTCATGATCGCGGCGGGCACCGGCCTGGCCCCGTTCCGCGGCGCCGTCGCCGACCGCGCGGCAGCCCGCGCCGCGGGCGCCGAACTCCCGCCCGCACTCTGCTACTTCGGCTGTGACGCGGCCGACGCGGACTTCCTGCACGCCGAGGAGCTGCGCACGGCGCAGGCCGCCGGTGCCGTCTCGCTGCGTCCGGCCTTCAGCACGGCGGGCACCTTCGTCCAGCACCGCGTCGCCGCCGAGGCCGACGAGGTGTGGGCCCTGCTGGCAGCGGGCGCGAAGGTTTACGTCTGCGGCGACGGCGGCAGGATGGCGCCGGGCGTCCGGGAGGCGTTCCGTACGATGTACCGCGACCGTACGCCGGGAGGGGACGCCGAGCAGTGGCTGAACTCCCTGGTGGCGGAGGGTCGCTACGTGGAGGATGTGTACGCGGCGAACTGATCGGCCCCCGACCGGCCGGCGGCTCACCGCGCCCCCCTGTGCCCACGGTTGCCGTGTCCCTTAGCTCACATCGTGAACTAAGGGTTGGGGAAATATCGCTTTCTGACCCCCTGAAGGAGTATGTTGCAGGTCGGGCAGGGTTCGTGAAGGGAGCGTAGCCACATGGCGGGGCGGAACGGGCGCACGGTGCGCGACCTCAGGCGGGCCAACCGCACGGCCGTACTGCAGCGGCTCTACTTCGACGGCCCTCTGAGCCGCTTCGAGCTCGGTCCGGCCACCGGCCTGAGCTCCGGCTCGGTGAGCAACGTGGTCGCCGACCTGGTCGGGGACGGCCTGGTGGAGGAGGCCGGCAGCGTCGACTCCGACGGCGGCCGGCCGCGCACCCTGCTGCGCGTCGCCCCGCACAGCGGCCACATGATCGGCGTGGACGTCGGCGAGACCCGCGTCCGCGTCGAGCTGTTCGACCTCACCCTCACCGAACTCGCCCGCGCCGAGCGCCCGTTGGAGCAGCAGGGCTACGACGTCGAGGTGATCGTCGGCCACATCCGGGACGGCATCGCCGAGGTCCTCGCCACCGAAGGGGCCCATCCCGAACTGCTGCTCGGCGTCGGCGTGGGCGTCCCGGGCATCGTGGAGCACACCGGTGACCGGGGCGCCGTCGTGCACGGCCAGACCATCGGCTGGGACGCCGTGCCGCTGGAGGAGCTGCTCCGCTCCGGCAGTCAACTCCCGGAATCGGTGCGGTACTTCATCGACAACGGCGCCAAGACCCTGGGCCAGGCGGAGATGTGGTTCGGAGCCGGGCGGGGCGCGGACAACGCGGTGGTGGTGCTGTTCGGCTCCGGTGTCGGCGCGTGCCTGGTCACCGCGGAGGTGGAGCACGGGCGGGCCGTGGAGTGGGGGCACCTCACGGTACGGGTGCGGGGCCGCCGCTGCCGTTGCGGCGCGCTCGGCTGCCTGGAGGCCTACGCCGGCGCGGAGTCGCTGCTGGCCCGCTGGCGCGAGGAGGGCGGCCGGCCCGCCGAGGCCCTCGACGAGGAGAGCGCGCTCACCGCCATGCTCGCCGCCGCCTACCCGCCCGAGGGCACCGAGCCCGACCCGGTCGCGCTGGCCGTCCTGGAGGAGACCGCCGAGTACCTGGGCGCCGGCCTCTCCGACCTGATCAACCTCTTCCAGCCCGAGCGGATCCTGATCGGCGGCTGGGCGGGCCTCCAGCTCGGCGCCCGCTTCCTGCCCGCCGTACGCCGTTACGCGACCAGGTACGCGCTGCGCCACCCGGCCGAGCAGGTCACCATCGACCTGGGGCGGCTCGGCCCGGACGCGGTCACCGTCGGCGCGGCGATCCTGCCCCTGGCCGACTTCTTCGGCCGCGGCGGCCGGCGCGCGCAACGTGCGGCCGAGGACCGGCTCCCGGCCTGGCGCGCGGCCCTGGCGGAGCGCACCCCCCGTTGAACGGACTCCCCTCGTTTCGCCGGTGCCCTGCGAGGTACCCGCCGGACCCCGGAACCACGTCGTGAGGGAGGTACGCCATGGGGGAGAAGCAGGGCAGGCCCGTCCCCCGGGACATGCAGGACCAGCAGGCCGGCACCGGCCAGGACCCGTGGGACGCGGCCGAGGGGCGCCGAACGGACGAACGCAGCGAGGACACGGACGTCCCCGAACCCGACGAGGCCGGCGCGGGCCCGCAGGGCGCACCACGCTCGGGAACGGTGCACCCCGAGGCCCCGATCCCCGACGAGCCCCCGGCCTGACCAGCCCCTGAGCGTCACCCGCCCGCGCCCGCGCAAGCGCCGAGTGCGCCGGCAACCGACCCCGTGACCGGCCCGACCGGGAAGCCCGCGCCCGGGCCGGTGGCGGGGTCGGCCGCGAGGGGATCCGGCGTGAGGGGACCCGGTGCGCGGGCAACCGGCGAGGGGGAGTCATCCGCATCCGAGCGAGCCGGGCACGCAAGCCGACCCAGCCCTTCGGTTAGCCGACCCAGCCGTCCGGCACGGACCAACGGCTGTCGTGCGCACGCCACGGCTGTCGGCCCCAGGCCTGGGGCGCAGACCGGGAGTGCCGTCGCGCCGAGTACGCCCGCCGTCCCGACGGTGCGCCACGGGCCCACGGTTCGCCGGGCGGCCCGCGCGACCCCCGGTCAGCCGACCTTGCGCCCGCGCATCGGCTCCGTCGCCGCCCCCGCGCCTTCGCGCATGCCCTCCAGGAACTCGTCTAGGACCTCGGTCGACGTACGGCTCGGCCGCCAGCCCAGTTCCTCATGGGCGCGGGTGCAGTCCATCAGGGGCAGCCGCAGCACCGCGTCGAAGAGGTGCGGGGAGGCGGGCAGCAGGTGCAGCCCCCAGGCCGCGGCGATCGCCGACCGGGCCGCGGTGCGCGGCATCCGGACCGGACGCGCACCGAACCGCTCGGCCAGCACGCCCGCGTCCAGCGGCGGATCCGCGGCCAGGTTGAAGGCGCCCCGGACCTCGGTCGTCACGGCCAGCCGGTACGCCTCGGCCGCGTCGTCGGTGTGCAGCGCCTGCACCCGCAGGCCGGGCACGTCCGGCAGGAAGTGCAGCAGCTCGGGCCGGGCCAGCGGACCGGGCAGCAGCCGGCCGCCGAAGATCCGGCGCTGTTCGCTCGCCGACTCCCGCTTGAACAGGAAGGCCGGCCGCATCCGCACCACCCGGATTTCCGGGTGGTCGCGTTCGAAGATGTCCAGGGTCCGTTCCAGGTAGGCCTTCTCCCGGCAGTAGGCGGCGTCCGGCCAGCCGTGCGTCGGCCAGGACTCGTCCACCTGCCGGTCCTTGGGGCCGGGTGCGTACGCGCCGACCGAGGAGGCGTGCACCAGCACCGGCACCCCGGCCGCCGCGACCGCCTCGAACACCCGGATGCCGCCGAGGACGTTGGTACGCCAGGTACGGGCCGGATCGCGCGTCGGCTGGAACGCCCAGGCGAGATGGACGACCGCGTCCGCGCCCGCGAACAGGTCGGCCAGTTGGGTCCGCCCGGCGCCGATGTCGGCCGCCGCCCACCGCGTCTTCGGCGGTGTCCAGTCCGGCGTCCGCCGGGCCAGCCCGGTGATCGATCCGATGCCGGGATCCTCGGCCAGTGCCTTCACGACGCTCGTGCCGACGTTTCCGGTGGCCCCCGTGACGACGATCTGACGCCCCGCTGTGCTGGTCACTTTCGGCTCCTCTCGCCGACGGTGACTGGCCGGGTACCCGGGCGCCCGGCGGGCACACCACGCCCGCCGGGCCGTCCGCCGCCTCAGGCGAACGCGTTCACGCCGGTCAGCTCCGCCGAGAGGTCCCACAGCCGGGCGGCCTGGTCCGGGTCGACGGCCCAGGGCTGCACCCCGGTCGACCCGCCCGCGACGGCGGGTTCGGCGATGTCGCAGTCCTCCAGGTACACCCCGCCCATGCCCTCCAGCTGCGGGGAGGTGGCCGCCCAGGTCTGGGTGGCCGCACCCTGCTCGGGCGTCTTGAACCCCTGCGGGTTCAGCACCGTGCCCTGCTCGTCGATCCAGCCGCGCTCGATCATCTCCTCGCGGGGGATGTGCCGCTGGAGCGGGGTCATGATGCCGCCGGGGTGCAGGGCGAAGGCCCGTACGCCGACGTCCTGGCCGAGCCGGTCGAGGTGCACGGCGAACAGCACGTTCGCCGTCTTGGCCTGTCCGTACGCCTCCCACTTGTCGTAGCCGTGCTGCCAGTGGACGTCGTCCCAGCGGATCCCGGAGAAGTGATGGGCGCGTGAGGACACCGACACGACCCGGGCGCCGCCGGGTGTGAGGGCCGGCCAGAGCCGGTTGACGAGCGCGAAGTGCCCGAGGTGGTTGGTGGCGAACTGGGCCTCCCAGCCGGGCCCGACCCGGGTCTCGGGGCAGGCCATGATCCCGGCGTTGTCGATCATGAAGTCGACGGGCCGGCCGGAGGTCAGGAAGCGCTCGGCGAAGCCGCGCACGCTGTCCAGGTCGCCGAGGTCCAGCTCGTCCACCTCGACCCGCTCCAGGCCGGCCAGCGCCTCGCGGGCGGCCGCGGCGCGCCTCGCGGGCACGACGACGTGGGCGCCCGCCTTGGTGAGGGCCTTGGTGGTCTCCAGGCCGAGCCCGGAGTAGCCGCCGGTGACGATCGCGAGCCGGCCGTGGAGGTCCAGGCCCGCGAGGACGTCGTCGGCGGTGCTCTGCGCGTCGAAGCCGGAACCGATCTTGTGCTGCGGAGTCGTAGTGCTCATGACCCCGACGCTACGAATTGGAGTGCGCTCGAAGTCAAGCGACCGGGCCGGGGGCCGCTCCGAACGTCCGGTGAGCCCGCGTGGGACAAGGAGAAGCCCCGGCCGCGACGGGGGATTCGCGGCCGGGGCGGCCAGGGGGTGGGCACGGATGGCGGTCGCCTCTCGGCGAGACGCTCCACAGGGCTTCAGCCGAACGATCGTCCCTGTGGGCGGAAGATGAGGCCCGGGGACACTGTCCCATCCGCACCCACGGCTTGTTCAACGGGCAACCACCTCTGGCTGTTCCGGAGCCCCGTGTGATCCGCCTCACCCATCGGAGAACGGGCTGTCCGCCAGGGAGGCGAGCAGGTCGGCGGGGTCGGCGTAGATCTCCTCCGCCCCGGCCGCCACCAGGTCCGAACGGGGGATCCCGCCGCACAGCAGTCCCACGCACCGCACCCCCGCCTTGGTGCCCGCCTGCATGTCCCAGACGGTGTCCCCGACGAACACCGCCCGGTCCGCCGGGACCCCGGCCAGCTCCAGGGCGCGCTCCACGGGCTCCGGCGCGGGCTTGCCGCGCGCCACGTCCTCGGCGCTCGCGGTCGCGTCGATCGCGTCGTCGGCGTCGATCGCGCGGCGCAGCGCGGCCAGCTCGGGCCCGCTCGCCGAGGTGGCCAGCACGACCTTCCAGCCGTCCCGGTGCAGCCGGCGCAGCAGCTCACCGGCGCCCGGCAGCGGCGCCAGCCGGTCGAAGAACTGCCCGTACAGCGCCTTGTGGGCGGCGTCGAGGTCGTCGTCCTGCCCCGTGTCGCGGTCGTCGCCCAGCAGCCGGGCGACGAGATCCCCCGAGCCGAGCCCGACACTGTGGTGCACGGCATGCATGGTCACGTCGTGGCCGGCCTGTCTGAAAGCTTCCCACCAGGTCGTCACATGAAGGTGGTTGGTGTCGACGAGGGTCCCGTCGACGTCGAACACAGCCGCCCGGTCCATCGCGCGGTGCTCCTTCCTGTCGTACTGCCCCACGGGTTCCTGTACTGCCCCACGGACGCGGGTACCGCGTCAGGCGCCGGTCACGCGTGCCGGCAGGCGTCCCTCCCGGGTCCAGGCCAGCAGGTCGCCCACCGGCCAGGTGGTCACCACCCGGTCGGCGGGCACCCCGCACTCCTCGGCCCGGGCACAACCGAGGATCTGCCAGTCGAGCTGGCCCGGGGCGTGGGCGTCGGTGTCGACGGAGAACAGCACCCCCGCCTCGACCGCCCGGCGCAGCAACCGCCGGGGCGGGTCGAGGCGTTCGGGGCGGCTGTTGATCTCCACGGCCGTACCGGACTCGGCGCACGCGGCGAACACCTCGTCCGCGTCGAACTCCGATTCGGGCCGCCCCCGCCCGGTGACCAGCCGGCCCGTGCAGTGCCCGAGGACGTCGGCGTGCGGATCCCGCACGGCCCGCACCATGCGCCGGGTCATCGAGCGGGCGTCCATCCGCAGCTTGGAGTGGACCGAGACGACGACCAGGTCCAGCCGCTCCAGCAGCTCCGGCTCCTGGTCCAGCGAGCCGTCCTCCAGGATGTCGCACTCGATGCCGGTGAGCAGCCGGAACGGCGCCCAGCCCGCGTTCAGCCGCGCGACCACCGCCAGCTGCTCGCGCAGCCGCTCGGGGGACAGCCCGCGCGCCACCGTGAGCCGGGGGGAGTGGTCGGTGAGCACCGCCCACTCGTGGCCGAGCGCGGCCGCGGTGCGCCCCATCTCCTCGATCGGGCTGCCCCCGTCGGACCAGTCCGAGTGCAGATGGCAGTCGCCGCGCAGCAGCGCCCGCAACCCGGAACCGGGACCCGTCGGCGGCTCTCCCGTCCCTTCCTCAAGCTTGCGCAAATATCCGGGCAAATCCCCCGCCAGGGCCTCACGCGCCACCTGGGCCGTCTTCGGGCCCACGCCCTTGAGCGTCTCCAGGGTCCCGGCCCGCGCCCGCTCGGCGACCTCCCCGGCGGGCAGCGCCGCCAGCACCCGGGCGGCGGTGCGGAAGGCGCGGACCCGGTACGTCGGGGCCAGCGCCCGTTCCAGCAGGAAGGCGATCCGTTCCAGCGCCTCGACGGGGTCCATGGCCACCTCCACCGCCAGCGTGACGCAGGCAGGTCACTTCCGCCCGGGGAGATCTACCCTCGAATGCATGACGGAGATAGCGAGCCCCTACATCTCCCAGCCGCGGATCCTGGTCCTCGGGGTCATGACCGGCAGGCCGGGGACCTTGCCCTTCCGCATCGTGGAGATCGACGGCGAGGTGGTCGCCGAGGCGAGGGACATCACCGAGGTGCTGTCGGTCGCCGCGGCCTACGGCATCACGGTCCACGACCTGGACGACCCGGCCGTGGTCTGCTGGGTGGGCGGGGACAAGTTCACCTGGACGCCCCGCCCGGCGCGCCGCTGAGGTACGGGATCAGCCGAGCGTCCACTTCTGGTTGGCGGCGCCCGTGCAGGTCCAGATCTGCAGCCGGGTGGCGTTGGCCGAGGTGTTGCCGGTGACGTCGAGGCACTTGTTCGCCTGCGGGTTGACGATGTCGTGCGCCGAGCTGACGGCCCATGTCTGGGCGGCGGTGCCGTTGCAGTCGTAGAGCTGGACCGGGGTGCCGTCCGTGGTGCCGCCGCTGGTCACGTCCAGGCACTTGCCGAGCGCGCGGATCGTGCCGTCCGAGCCCACGGTCCACTGCTGGGCGGCGGTGCCGTTGCAGTCGTAGAGCTGGACGGGGGTTCCGTTGGCGGAGTTCGCCCCGGCGACGTCCACGCACTTGCCGGCCAGGCCCCTGATCGCCACGCCGGCCGCCGTGTCACTGGTGGTCACCGACACCGAGTCCACCACCAGCTGGGCCGGGAAGGACGTGGAGCCGTCCGGGTCGCCCGGCCAGTAGCCGCCCACGGCGAGGTTCAGGATCAGGAAGAACGGCTTGTCGAAGACCCAGGTGTTGCCGCCCACGTCGGCCGGTGTGCGCGTCTCGTAGACGGTGCCGTCGACCGACCACTTGATCGAGTCGGGTGCCCAGTCGACCGCGAAGGTGTGGAAGCCGTCCGCGAAGGCCTGCCCGTTCGGGAGGGAGTAGGCCGCGCCTATGCCGTTCGAGCCCGAGTAGCCCGGGCCGTGGATGGTGCCGTGCACGGTCGAGGGCTCGAAGCCGACGTTCTCCATCACGTCGATCTCACCGGAGTTCGGCCAGCCGACCGAGCCGATGTCGTCGCCGAGCATCCAGAACGCGGGCCACATGCCCTGCCCGCGCGGGATCTTCATCCGGGCCTCGACGTGCCCGTACCGGGCGGAGAACTTCCCGGAGGTGTTCAGCCGGGCGGAGGTGTACTGGCAGGTGCCGTACCAGCACTGGTAGTTGGCGGGATTCTCCTTCCTGGCCGTGATGACCAGGTGCCCCTGGCCGTCGAGAGCGGCGTTGTGGGTGCCCGAGGTGTAGTACTCCCGTTCGTGGTTGTTGACGTTGTCGCCGGTCTCCGTCGTCCACTTCGAGGAGTCGACCGCCGAACCGGCGGGCCCGTCGAAGGTGTCGGAGAAGGTCACAGCGGCCGCGCCGGCGCCGGCGGAGGCGGACGCGGCCCGTGCGGGCCCGACGGCGGCCGTCGCGACCAGCGCCGCGGACAGCGCGGCGAACAGACATCTGCGGAGCAGGCGGGGAGAGGCCACAAATCGTCCTTCCGAGGTGGGGGGTGAAGGCATCGCCTCTTGATTTAAGAAGTGAGATAAGTGGGCGTCAATACCTTGGTACAGACCGGTACCGGCGGCCGTGGCCGCCGGTACCGGTAGGGAGGGGCCGCGGTCACGCCTTGCGCTTGCGGGCGTGCACCGCGCGGCCGAGCAGCCGGCCGAGCAGCAGCCAGCCGATCAGCGCGCCGGTGGTGTTGAGGATGACGTCGTCCACGTCGAACGCCCGCCCGGTGACCAGCGCGCCCTGCGCCAGCTCCACCAGCAGCATCACGATCGCCGTGAGCAGCAGCACCCGCAGCACGCCCCGGGCGCCGGGGGCGAGCACCGGTACCAGGATCCCGAACGGGACACCCAGCAGGACGTTCCCGCCGATCTGCTTGACGGCGTCACGGAACGCGGGCTGGTCCAGGTAGAGCTTGAGGGTCGCCCCGGGATGCAGGTTGGTGTGGGCGATCGACACGGACGCCGGGGACGGATCCAGGGTCAGGTCGGCGAGGACGACGGCGAAGGCCACCATCGCGGCGAAGGCGACGGCCATCGCCAGCAGTCGCAGCGGGAGCGGGAGCGGACGACGTTCGGTGCCGGCCTTGCCGGCGGGACCCTTCTCGTCCGCCGCACCGGAGCCGCGCAGCCTGCCGATGAGGCCCTTCCTGCCGGTTTCCGCCGGCTCGGCCGGGCGGCCCGGCGCGGTGGTGCCGCCTGCCGCGCCGGAGAAGCGCAGCCTGTCCCTGAGGCCCTTCCTCCCGGCATCGGCGGGCCCGGCGGACCTGGCCCCCTTCGGGGTGGCGGCCGGCCGGTCGCCGCGGCCGCCGACGACGCGTGCGGCCCTGCTGAACAGCCTCGTCCTCGTACCGGTGTCCCCGTCCCTCTTCGTCTCCTCGGTGGTGTCGCCCTTGGTGATGCGCAGGCGCGAGGCGGCGCTGGCCATTCAGTCCTCCACTCTCCCCAACCTTTCGGCGTGGTAGCCCAGTTACCCCCGAAACGCCGAGCGATGCCGGGCCCCGGGCGGCAGCCGGAGCAGACCGCTGGTTTCCGGATGCGCCTCCCGGGCACTCCGAGTGCGTTCCCGCGTGCCGCCGCTCCCGGCGACGACCGCGGTGCTTGGATGCACAAGCGGCGAAGAAGCGACGAATCGGACATCGAGCCGCGCGGCGACCGAGGAGGCGGCGTATGACCAGGCGTACGGCTCTCGTCGCCGCGGCCGAAGTGCTGGCGTGGTGGGTCGTGCTCGCCCTGCTCTGGCTGGTGCTCATCAGCACCGTCGACACCCTGGAGCGGATCGTCGGCGCGAGTGCGGCGGCGGTCGGCGCGCTGGTCGCACGGGCCGGCCGACGGGCGGTGGGCCCGCGGTGAACGGCTGGATCCTGGCGGCGACCGTCCTGCTGGCCGGGGGCGCGGGCACCGCCCTGTGGGGCGTGGCCACCGGCCCGCTGAGCCGGCGCGTGGTCGCCCAGAACCTCTCCACCTCGGCCGTCTGCGCGAGCCTGCTGCTGCTCGCCCAGGGCTACGGGCGTACGTCCTACGTCGATCTCGGCCTGCTGCTGGCCCTGCTGGGCCCGGTCGGCACCCTGGTCTTCGCCCGGCTGCTCGCCGACGACCTGACGGACGACCGGGCCGCCGCCTGGGGCCTGACCTGGACGACGGTCGCGGTGGACACGGCCGTCGTGGTCGCCCTGTGCGTGGCGACCGGGCCGAGCCGGGCGATGGTGAAACTCCTGGTGATCGGGGCGCTGCTGATCGGCGGGAACGTGGTCGCCTCCCGGGCCCTGTCCGGCGGCTTCCGGGGGGTGCGCGGTGGCTGACGCGGTCATCGTCGTGGCCCTGCTGCTCACCGCGGGAGCGGCGACCGCTGCCGTGGCGACCCGGGACCCGGCCCGTCAGGCCCTGGTGCTGTCCGTGCTCGGACTGTTCCTCGGCGTCGTCTTCACCGTGCTCCAGGCCCCCGACGTCGGCCTCTCCCAGCTCGCCGTCGGCTCGGCGCTGACCCCGCTGCTGATCATGCTGTCGGTGCGCAAGGTGCGACGGCGCGGGAAGGAGGACGGGAAGTGAGCCGCTCCTTCCGGCTGTGGGTGCTGGCGACCGGCGGGGCGGCCCTGGCGGCGCTGCTGGTCGCCGCCTGCTTCGACCTGCCCGGCTTCGGCGGCACCCGTCACCCCTACGGCGACCGCGCCGTGCGTGCCGCCCTCGCCCGGCACACCGCCAACGTCGTCTCCTCCGTCAACTTCGACCAGCGCGCCTACGACACCCTCGGCGAGATGAGCATCCTGTTCGCCGCCGTCCTCGGCTGCGTGGTCCTGCTGCGCCAGAACCGGGACGAGCACCAAGCCCGCCCCGAGCCCACCGACGTCGCCCCGCCGGTGCGCCGGTACGCCCTGCTGGTGCTGCCCGTCGCCCTGGTCACCGGCCTGTACGTCATCGCGCACGGCCAGCTCAGCCCCGGCGGCGGCTTCCAGGGCGGGGTGGTCGCCGCGACCGCGCTGCACCTGCTGTACCTCGGCGCCGACTACGGCGCCCTGGAACGCGTCCGCCCCATCGGCCTCTTCGAGGTCACCGACTCCCTGGCGGCCTGTTCCTACCTGGTCCTCGGCCTCGCCGGGGTGCTGGCCGGCACGGCGTTCCTCGCCAACACCCTGCTGCCCTACGGCACCTTCAACACGCTGTCCTCCGGCGGCACGGTCCCCCTGCTGAACGCGGCCATCGGCATGGAGGTGGCGAGCGCGGTCGTGGTGCTGCTCGCCCGCTTCCTCGACCAGGCCGTCGAGATCGAGGAGGAGAACGGGAGGTGAGCCCGCAGTGACCCACTCCGCGATGCACGTCTTCCCCTACCTGGTCGCCGTCTGGATCTTCCTGACGGGTTGTTACGGCCTGGCCACCAGCCGGAACCTGATCCACGCCGTCGGCTGCCTGGCCGTCGTCCAGTCCTCGACGTACGTCCTGCTGCTCGCCGTCGGCTACCGCGACGGCGGCACCGCACCCGTCTTCTCCGACCTGAAGCCGGGCAGCCGGCCACTGGTCGACCCGGTCGTGCAGGCCCTCGCCCTCACCGACGTGGTCGTGGGCGCGACCGTCACCGCGCTGCTGCTCGCGCTCGTCCTCCAGATCGCCAAGCGGCACGGCACGGTCGACCCCGACGAACTGACGGAGCTGCGCGGCTGATGCACCACCTGCTCCCACTGCTCGCGGCCGGCCCGCTGCTCGGCGCCACCCTGCTGGTGGCCGCCGGCCGACGGCTGCCCAGGGTCGTCGCCGAGAGCTTCGCCTGCGCCGTCTGCGCGGCCACCTGCGCCCTCGCCCTGGTCCTGCTCCTGAACTCCTCGCCCCCGCTGACCGAGTGGGTCGGCGGCTGGCGGCCGGTGCACGGGGAGAGCGTCGGCATCCTGGTGATCGGCGACGGGCCGTCCCTCGGCATGGCCGCGCTCGTCTCCCTGCTGACGCTCGCCGCGCTGGTGTACTCCTGGCACTACTTCGAGGAACCGCCACGCGGCCACGCGGGCTCCTACCCGGCGCTGATGCTGGCCTTCCAGGCGGGCATGTGCGGGTTCGCCATCGCCGGCGACCTGTTCAACATGTTCGTGTTCTTCGAGCTGATGAGCGTGGTCGCCTACGCGCTGACCGGCTACCGCATCGACGAGGCGAAGGCGGTGCAGGGCGCGCTGACCTTCGGCGTGGTCAACTCCCTCGGCGCGTACGCCATGCTGACGGGCATCGGACTGCTGTACGCCCGCACCGGCGAACTCGGCTTGGCGCGGATCGGCCGCGGCCTGGACGCGCACGGCCGTCCCGACGCGCTGGTCCTCGCCGCGTTCGTCCTGGTGCTGACCGCGCTGCTGACGAAGGCCGCCGCCGCCCCCTTCCACCTCTGGCTCCCCGACGCCCACGCCGTCGCCCCCACCCCGGTGTGCATGCTGCTCTCCGGGGTCATGGTGGAACTCGGCGCCTACGGCGTGTGGCGGGTCTACGGCACGGTCTTCGCCGGACCCGGCGGCATCCCGGCGGCCGACCTGGAGCGCGCCCTGGTCGTCCTCGGGGTGCTCACGGCCCTGGTCGGCGCGGTCATGTGCTGGCACCAGCGGCACATCAAACGGCTGCTGGCCAACTCCACCATCGCCCACACCGGGCTGTTCCTCGTCGCCCTGGGCGTCCTCACCCCCGAGGGCGACGACGGGGCGGCGCTCTACATTCTCGGCCACGCGGGGGTGAAGGCCGCCCTGTTCGCCTGTACGGGCATCCTCCTGGACCGCTACGGCAACGTGGACGAACGCGCGCTGCACGGGCGGGGCCGTGACCTGCGCCTGGTGGGTGTCCTGTTCACGGTCGGCGGGCTGGCGCTCGCGGGCCTGCCGCCGTTCGGCACCGGCATCGGCAAGGCGGTCTCCGAGGAGGCGGTCGGCGGACCGCTCACGGTGCTGTTCGTGTGCGCGTCGGCGGTGACGGCGGGCGCGGTGCTGCGGGTCGCCGCCCGGGTCTTCCTCGGTCTCGGTTCCCGGCCGCCCAAGAGCGCGGCGTACGAGACCAGCGGGGCCGGGGAGGAACCCGAGACGGACGGGAGACTGGACCGGATCCCGGCCACCATGGTCCTCGTCCCCGCCGTCCTCCTGGCCGGTGGCCTCGCCGTCGGTGTCGCCCCCGGCTTCCCCGGGGTGGTCTCCCGTGCCGTCGCCGCGGCCGGAACGGGCGGGACCCCGGCCGCCGTCCACTGGACGACGGCCGGGGTCCTGCTGGGCTGTCTCTCCGCCCTCCTCGCCGTGGGCCTCGCCGCCGTCGCGATCGCCCGCCCCGGCCTGCTCACGGCCCCGGACCGGCTGCTGCCGCTGCGCCGGCTGCAGTCCGGGCACATCGGGGACTACGTGGCCTGGCTCCTCGTCGGCGCGGCCGCCCTCGGCGCGCTGGCCCTGCCGGGGGTGCTGGGCGGCTGAACCGACGGCACCGGAGGCACGGTCACACCGTCCCGTAGGACACGTGCACCTCCGTGAACCCGAGCGAGTGCAGCAGACCCTCCAGCATGCCGGTGGTGTTGGTCTCGGCCCGCTTGGTCAGCCCGCTGTCCTCGGCCGCCGCCGAGATGTGCTTCACCGCGAGCTTCTGCACCGCCTGTTCGCTGTTGGGGTTGTCCGAGAACAGGTCGCCGAGCCGGTCCAGCAGTCCGCGCTGCTTGGAGACGGCGTAGGAGTGGTCGGCGTCCAGGGCGGCCTTGCCGAGCTGCGCGTGCGGCAGCCGGATGGTGGCCTCGGTGCGGTCGCCGTTGACCGTCACGTCCTTCTGGCCGATCCTCCCGAGGTCGACGTAGGCGTCGACGGTGCCCGCGCCGACGTACAGGGTGCGGGTGCCGCGGATCGCGCTGGGCAGGTACTTCGCGTCCTTCTCCAGGTCCACGACGACCTGGAAGTTCCCGGAGGCTGCGTCGTAACGGCTCATGTCCTGGATGGACTTGAGGAGCGCCGGGCCCGTGTTGTCGCGGGTCTCCGTGCCGAACAGGTCCTTGATGCCCGGCAGTACCGCCAGTTTGATCCCGGCGAACAGCACCACGAGCACCAGCACGAACGCGGTGAGCACTTTCGCCCAGCCGGGCATGCGCCGGGGCCCGGCGCCGACGGGAGTCTCCTTCGTGGAGCTCGCCTTGCTCTCCTTGGTGGAACTCGCCATGTGACGGTCCTCCTTTCCAAGGACACGCTTGCCCGCCAAATGCCGTGCCAGACCGTGTTGTCGGCCGTTTGAGACAGCTGAGGCCGTACTGGTACACGCGTGATCGTGAAGTGACCGGCGGGCCTCACCGCACCCCGGCGCGCGCCGCCAGTTCGGCGATCCGGCGGGCGGATGCGGAACCCGGGTCCGCCGTGACGAGGACGACCTCCTGGTCGTCCTCGGGTACCAGCAGGACGTCGCAGTTCAGGCGCAGCAGCCCCAGCTCCGGATGGTCCAGGGTCTTCGTGCGGTGGCCAGGCGCGTGCACCGGATGGGTCGCCCAGATCTCCCGGAACTCCTCGCTGCCCGCGCGCAACTCATGCAGCAGAAGGGTGAGTTGCGGGTCGTCGGGGTACCGCTCGGCGGCCCGCCGCAGCCGGGCCACCACCACGTGGCCGAACTCCTGCGCGGTGCTGGTCACGGGCATCCGCCCCTGGCCGAGGAAGCGGCGCCGGGCGAGGTTGGTGGTGCCGTGTCCGAGGTCCCCGCCGAGCAACAGCTGGGCGAGGGGGTTCCAGGCCACCACCCCGTAGGCCGCGTCGGTGACGATCGCCGCCGTGCCGGGCAGCCGCTCCAGCAGCCGGCCGACGTGCGGGCGCACCCGCCGTGGCGCCATGGTGCCCGGTGGCGGCGCGGTCGCCCCGGCCAGCCGGAAGAGGTGGCTGCGCTCGGCGGGGGTCAGCCGCAGGGCCCCGGCCAGGGCGTCCAGGACGCGCGGGGAGGGGCGCGGCCCGCGGGCCTGTTCGAGGCGGGTGTAGTAGTCGACCGACATGTGGGCCAGACCGGCCACCTCCTCGCGCCGCAGCCCGGGGGTACGGCGCAGGACGGTCCCCGTCGGCAGCCCCACCGTCTGCGGGCGCAGCCCCGCCCGGCGCTCCCGCAGGAAGCGGGCCAGTTCCTGCCTCGCCATGACGCAGCCTCCCGGGTCTGCCTGGTACAGGTGGTCCCTGGCACGGCGGACACGGCCGGGGAACCGTGGCTGCCATGAACGATCGCACAGCACTCGTCACCGGTGCCAACAAGGGCATCGGCTTCCATGTGGCCCGGCTCCTCGTCGCCGAGGGCTTCGACGTCCTCGTCGGTGCCCGGGACGCCGGGCGCGGTGAGCGGGCCGTCGCCGAGATCGGCGCCGGGGCCCGGCTGCTCGTCCTCGACGTCACCGATCCCGGCAGCGTCGAACGCGCCGCCGCCGATGTCGGGCGCCTCGACGTCCTGGTCAACAACGCGGGCGTCCAGCCGGTGGTCGGGCCGCCCGGCGAGACCGGCGTCGCGGACTTCCGGCGGACCTACGAGACCAACGTCTTCGGCGTCGTCGCGGCCACCAACGCCTTTCTGCCGGCCCTGCGCCGCTCCGCCCATCCGCGCGTCGTGAACGTCTCCAGCGGGACGGCGTCCCTCGCCTGGAGTACCCACCCCAATCCGCAGTTCGCCCACGGCAGCCCCAGGTCCGCCGCCTACCGCTCGTCCAAGGCCGCCCTGAACGCGCTGACCGTGCTGTACGCGCAGGAACTGGCCGCGGACGGGATCCTGGTCAACGCCCTGGCCCCGGGAGCGCGGGCCACCGACCTGGTCCCCGGTCTCGCGGCCCGCGCCGGCGACGCGGCGGAGGGCGCCCGTGGGGCCGTACGCCTGGCGATGCTGCCCGACGACGGTCCCACCGGCGGGTTCTTCTCCTGGGACGGCTCACCCGTGCCGTGGTGAGAGCGGCTCGGTCCGTAGCATGAGGACGTAGCCCGTACCGGTCATGCGAGGAGCGGATCGTGCGCGACATAGCGGTCTTCAGCGGCAGCGCCCACCCCGAGCTGGCGGAGGAGGTCTGCGCGCACCTCGGGGTGCCGCTCAGTCCGACGAGGGTGAGCAGGTTCGCCAACGACTGTCTGGAGGTGCAGCTTCAGGCCAACTGCCGGGAGCGGGACGTCTTCCTGATCCAGCCCCTGGTCCGGCCGGTGCAGGAGCACCTGGTGGAGCTGCTGCTGATGTGCGACGCCGCCCGGGGCGCCTCGGCCGGCCGGATCACCGTCGTCATGCCGCACTACTCCTACGCCCGCTCCGACAAGAAGGACGCCCCGCGCATCTCCCTCGGCGGCCGGCTGGTCGCCGACCTGCTGGTGGCCGCGGGCGCGAGCCGGGTGCTCGCCATGACCCTGCACGCCCCGCAGGTCCACGGCTTCTTCCCGGTGCCGGTCGACCATCTGCACGCGTTGCGGGAGCTGGCGGCGCACTTCAGGCGGTACGACCTCAGCCGCACCACCGTCGTCTCGCCCGACCTCGGCAACGCCAAGGAGGCCGCGGCCTTCGCCCGGCTGATCGGCGCCCAGGTGGCGGCCGGCGCCAAGCAGCGCTACGCCGACGACCGGGTCGTCATCAGCTCGGTCATCGGCGAGGTCGCGGACCGGGACGTCATCGTCCTCGACGACGAGATCGCCAAGGGCAGCACGGTCGTCGAACTCCTGGAGCGGCTCAGGGAGCTGGGTCCCCCGCGGTCGATCCGGATCGCCTGCACGCACGGGTTGTTCGCGGCGGGTGCCCTGAAGCGGCTGAGCGAGCAGCCCGACGTGCTGGAGATCGTCTGCACCAACACGGTGCCGGTGCCCGTCGAGGAGCACACCGGCAAGCTGCGGATCCTCTCCATCGCCCCGGCGCTGGCGGAGGCCGTCCGCCGGATCCACAACGGTGAGTCCGTGAGCGCCCTGTTCGAGGAGCCGCGCGACCTCTAGACCCTCCGGACCCCCGTCACAGGGTGCCGGACGTGGCGCCGGGCCGACCCACGGCCGCGTCCAGCGTCGCCAGCGGAGGCAGCAGCTGGGACAGGCCCGTCACCTTCAGGACCCGCAGGGTCAGCGGGTGGGTGCACACCAGCCGCAGCCGGCCGCCGTGTTCGAGCACCCGGCTGCGTGCCCGGTACAGCAGCCGCAGCCCGGAGCAGTCGAAGAACTCGACGTACCGCAGGTCGATCACCACCCGGGAGCCGTCCTGGGCGGTCACCCGGTCCAGGTGCGGGGCGATCTCCGTCGCCGCGGCTATGTCGATCTCGCCGTGTAACTCCAGCACCGTGTGGCCGCGGTCCTGGTGCACGCGCAGGTGCCGGGTGAGCGGTACGGGAGCCCCTGGGGGTTCCTCGCGCATGACGGCATCACCTCCCACCCCGGCCGGTCAATTCGGTTCCCCGCCCTGCAAGTTACCCTCGATGGAGGGAATTCCAGCATGTTCGATTGACATATGTCTGCTGCTTCGCCACGCCATTTTCTGTGGCGTGTGCGACAGTACGGGAACGGGCACGTGGGAGCGGTACCGCCCCCGGGGCCGCGGCGCTCGCACTGCTCAGGACAGCGCCTGCCACGCCTTGCTCAGCGCCTGCCGGAACTGCTCCTCCTGATGCGCGGTGAGCTCCCGGACCATCCGCTCCTCCAGCTCCCGCACCTGTCCGGCGACCCCGGCGAGCAGCTCGCGCCCGGCGTCGGTGAGCAGGATCAGCAGCTCCCGCCGGTTGCGCGGGTTGCGCTCCCGGCGGACGAGCCCCCGGCTCTCCAGGGACCGTACGAGGTCGGCCATGGACTGGGCGGTCACGAACGAGTCGCGCGCCAGCTGGGCGGCCGAGAGGCCGTCATGGCGCTCCAGCACGGTCAGGGCCGTGTACTGCAGCGCCGTGACGCCCGCGGGCCTCACCAGCTCGTCGAGGTGCGAGCGCACCACCAGCTCCACCTGCTTGACCATGTACAGCAGCGAGGGGCGAGTCTTTGTATCGACCATGCGTGCACCCTAGAGCGTTGACAGGAATCCTGTCTGTATTCAGACTGCGGACCAACAGGAAACCTGTTTGTTGAAGTCTTGGCTATCTACGCTGGGAGTGGGCAATGGCGACCACCTTCGAGGCCGGACCCGGCCGGCTGTTCATCGGCGGACAGTGGCGGGAGGCCGCCGACGGGGCCCGGACGGACGTCACCGACCCGGCCACCGGCCAGGTGGTCACCACCGTCGCGGAGGCGGGCGCCGCCGACGTGGACGCCGCAGTCCGGGCCGCGCGGGATGCCTTCGACGCGGGGGAGTGGCCGGGGCTCAGCGGCCGGGAGCGCGGCCGGGTGCTGCACCGGATCGCCGAGCTGATCCGGGAGAACGCCGCGGAGATCGCGGCCCTGGAGAGCCTGGACGTCGGCAAGCCGATCACCCTGGCCACCGCCGTCGACGTCACCAACGCGGCCGACGACTACGAGCACTTCGCCGCCCTCGCCCACACCCTGGACGGCGCCGTCCGCGACGTCCCGCTCAACGCCCTCGCCTACACCCGGCGCGAACCGGTCGGCGTGGTGGCCGCCATCACCCCCTTCAACTTCCCGCTGATCCTCGCCGGTTCCAAGATCGGCCCGGCCCTCGCCGCCGGCAACACGCTCGTCCACAAGCCCGCCGACGAGACCCCGCTCAGCGCCCTGTACATGGCCCGCC
The DNA here is from genome assembly GCF_040640875.1 of Streptomyces sp. NPDC021562. Classification (NCBI taxonomy): domain Bacteria; kingdom Bacillati; phylum Actinomycetota; class Actinomycetes; order Kitasatosporales; family Streptomycetaceae; genus Streptomyces; species Streptomyces sp. NPDC021562. The sequence continues at coordinate 17,315 of NZ_JBFACN010000017.1, read as the reverse complement.
TGTTCAAGGAGGCGGGCGTCCCCGACGGAGTGGTCAACGTCGTCACCGGGGCCGGACCGGTCGCGGGCGAGGCCCTGCTGACCCACCCGGGCGTCGACAAGGTGGCCTTCACCGGCTCCACCGCCATCGGCCGGCACGTGGCGGCCACGGCGGGCCACGCCCTCAAGCCGGTCACCGTGGAACTCGGCGGCAACGCCGCCCACCTGGTCTTCGAGGACGCCGATCTGGAGAAGGCCGTCGCCGCGGTGATCAAGGCCTTCGTCTTCAACACCGGCCAGTTCTGCATGGGCGGCCCTCGGCTCCTGGTCGCCCGCTCCGTCTACGCCACGCTGCTCGGGATCCTCGCCGAGGCCGTCCCCGGCGTCCCGGTCGGCGACCCGCGCGAGGCGGCCACCGTGGTCGGCCCGATGGCGGCGGAGAAGCACCTGCGCAAGGTCGAGGAGTACGTCGGCATCGCCCGCAAGGAGGGCGGCCGGATCCTCTGCGGCGGCGAACGCCTCGACCTGAACGGCGGCTTCTTCTACCGGCCGACCGTCATCGCCGACCTGCCGAACGACTCCCGGGTGATCCAGGACGAGATCTTCGGCCCCGTGCTCACCGTGCAGCCCTTCGACACCGAGGACGAGGCCGTCGCCCTCGCCAACTCCACTCCGTACGGCCTGGCCGCCGGCATCCAGACCGGCAACCTCGCCCGCGCCCACCGCGTCGCGGCCCGCCTCCAGGCCGGGATCGTCTGGGTCAACGACTGGGCGCTGCTCGACCCCGCCGTGCCCTTCGGCGGCGTCAAGGCGTCCGGCTTCGGCCGCGAGTACGGCCCCGAGGCCCTCGACGCCTACACCAAGGTCAAGTCCGTCGTCGTCTCGCTCGACTGAGCCCGGCACACCAGGAGATCACGCGATGTCCACCACCACCCGAGCAGCCGTGGTCGAGTCCGGCGGCGCGCCCTTCACCCTCACCGACGTCGAACTCGACGCGCCGGGCCCCCGCGAGGCGCTGGTCCGCATGGTGGCCACCGGTCTGTGCCACACCGACCTCTCGGTGGCGAGCGGCGGGCTGCCCTTCCCGCTCCCGGGCGTCCTCGGCCACGAGGGCGCCGGGGTCGTCGAGGCCGTGGGTTCCGCCGTCGCCGGGGTCGCCCCGGGCGACCACGTCGTGCTGTCCTTCACCTCCTGCGGCGCCTGCCGCAACTGTCACGGCGGCCATCCCGCCTACTGCGCCACCTGGCTGCCGCTCAACCTGATCGGCGGCCGGCGCGCCGACGGCAGCCACACCGTCAGCCGGGCGGGCGAGCCGCTCGGCGGCCACTTCTTCGGCCAGTCCTCCTTCGCCGAGCGGGCTCTGGTGGACGAGCGCAGCCTGGTCAAGGTGGCCGCGGACCTGCCGCTGGAGACGATCGCCCCGCTCGGCTGCGGGGTGCAGACCGGGGTCGGCGCCGTGTGGAACGTCCTGGAACCGGCCACCGGCAGCACGGTCGTCGTCCTGGGGGCCGGGGCGGTGGGCCTCTCGGCGGTCATGGCGGCCGCGCTCACCCCCGCCACCGCGGTCGTCGCCGTCGACCGGATCCCCGAACGCCTCGCACTCGCCGCGGAGCTGGGCGCCACCCACACCGTCGACGCGACCCGGCAGGACATCGTGGAGGCCGTCCGGCGGATCTCGCGGGGAGCGGGCGCCGACGGCGTCGTGGAGACCACCGGCAACGTCGGCGTACTGCGCCAGGGCGTGGACGCGCTCGCCGCCCGCGGCACCCTGGCGGTCGTCGGCGCCCCGCCGTTCGGCACCGAGGTCCCCCTGGACGTCAACGGGCTGCTGGCCGGCAAGCGGATCGTCGGCCTCACCCTCGGCGACAGCGAGACGCAGGCGTTCGTCCCGGCCCTGGTCCGGCTGGTGGCCGACGGGCGGCTGCCGCTGCACCGGCTGATCACCACCTACCCGTTCGCCGACATCGACCGGGCCGTACGGGACATGAGCACGGGCAAGGCGATCAAGCCCGTGCTCACGTTCTGACCCGTCCGGTTCAGTCGGCCACGAGGACCAGCTTGCCCGTGGTGCGGCCGGTGCCGCCCAGCTCGTGCGCCTTGGCGGCATCGGCCAGCGGGAAGGTGCCCGCGACGGTGGCCCGCAGCTTCCCCGACTCCACCAGCTCCGCGACCGCGCGCATACCGGCGCGGTCGGCGTCCACCAGCATTCGCACCGCGCGCACACCCAGCCGCCCCGCCTCCTCGAACAACTCCGGCGAGCCGACCGGGATGATCGACACCAGCGTGCCGCCGCGGCGCAGGACCCGCAGCGAGTCCGTCGTGGTGTCGCCGCCGAGCGTGTCCAGTACCACGTCCACGTCCCGGACCGCCTCCGTGACGTCCACGGACCGGTAGTCGACCGGTTCGTCCACCCCGATCTCCCGCAGGAAGTCGTGCTTGCCCGCGCTGGCCGTGCCGATCACGTACGCGCCGCGCGCCTTGGCGATCTGCACCGCCACGTGCCCGACGCCGCCGGCCGCCGCGTGGACCAGCACCCGCTGTCCGGGCCGCACGTCGGCGTACTCCACCAGCGCCTGCCAGGCCGTCAGCGACACCAGGGGCAGCGCGCCCGCCTGCACGTGGTCGATCGCCTCCGGCTTCGGCACCAGGGCCCGGGCGGGCACGATCGCGTACTCGGCGTGCGTGCCGTGCCCGAAGGGGTAGGGCACCATGCCGAAGACCTCGTCACCCGGCTCGAAGGCGGCGACGCCGACCCCGGTCTCCTCGACCGTGCCGGAGACGTCCCAGCCGAGGACGAAGGGCGGCTCGCCCAGGAAGGCGCCGAACTCCCGGTGCTTCCAGTCGGTGGGGTTGAGCCCGGCTGCCCGTACCCGGACCAGCACCTCGTTGGGGCGCGGCTTCGGCCGGGGCACCTCGACCACCTTCAGTACCTCGGGACCGCCGAGGACGTCCTGACTGACCGCACGCATCGTGTTCACATCGTTCATGGTCACTCAGCCTGCCGGGAGGCGCCCGCTCGGGAAATGGCACGAAGGCCAACCTTCGATGGGATCGTGCCAAGCTCGCCTGCCGCCCGCGCCGGGCCTCAGCGGCTCATGTGCAGCGCGACCAGCAACTGCCACACCTGGTCGGCCACCTCGGCCGGGGCGGCGTCCAGCAAGCCGTGCAGCCAGTCGGCCAGCACCCCGGCGAAGGTGGCGGCCACCGCCGAGGCCACCAGGGGGGCGTCCGCCGCTCCCGCCAGCTCCCGCTCGGCCAGGCTGCGCGCCCGCAGATCCCGGTGCAGCACCCGGCCCAGCGGGCCGCCGCCGCCCGGCGCGAGCAGTTCCCGGTACAGGGCCGCGTGCGGAACCAGACCGTCGAAGAAGTCCCGCAGGGCCGGCGGCGCGTGCACCGGGTCGGGCCGCCCGCGCCACGCGTGCAGGGCGTCCACGGCCTCCCGTACGACGTCCGCGCAGGCGTCGACGGCCAGCGCCTCCAGGCCGTCGTAGTGCACGTAGAACGTGGCCCGGCCCACCCCGGCGCGGCGGACCAGCGCGGCCACCCCCACCTCCGCCAGCGGCCGTTCGGCGCACTCCGCCAGGAGGGCCGCCCGCAGCCGCGCCCTGGTACGGGCGGCGCGCGGGTCCCCGGGCGCCGGACGGGGTGCCGGCCCGGTCACCGGGCGGCGAGCACCGCGGCCAGGGCGAGCGCCCCGGGCAGTGCCTGGGCGAACAGGATCCGCCGACTGGCCGTGGCGGCGCCGTACACCCCCGCGACCACCACGCAGGACAGGAAGAACACCTGTGCCGCGAAGCCCGTCGGGTCGGCCGCGACCAGTCCCCACACCAGGCCGGCCGCGAGGAAGCCGTTGTAGAGCCCCTGGTTGGCCGCCATCGGCGCGGTCCGCCGGGCCAGTTCGGCGTCGAAGCCGTGAAAGCGCATCCCCGGGGTTCTCCGCCACAGGAACATCTCCATCACCAGGATGTACGCGTGCAGCGCGGCCACCAGCCCGACCAGCACGTTCGCCAGGACTTCCATGATCGGCGGATCCTCCTCCACTCTTGGACAGGTGTCCACTATAGCTGGACAGCTGTCCAGTGGTGTTCGGGGTCACCGCCGGGCAGCCGGTGATGTACATGTCGACAAGTCCCTTGCCGGGATGGGCATTTGTTGATTTCGCGTCAACTGGCGGAGCGTGACGGAACCCTCACTTCCTCTACTTGCCGCAGTTGATCCTTTGGGGTTCAAACCCGATAAGCTCCACTCCGTCACAGCGAGTTGACGCACCCCGCGGGGTTCCGTCCCGCCGTGCGTGCTCGTGAGTGCGGCCTTCGCACACTGCCCCTGTTCGCTGTTGTTCGATTGTGTTGCTTCGAAGGATGCAGATGGAACTCGCCACTCCGCCGCCGGCGGCGCGGGCCCCTGTCGCCTGGTACAGCTGGTGGTTGATGCCACTGGCCTTAGGGGGAGGGACGGTCGCCGCCACGTTCATGAGCTCCGAGCGAATAACCGCGGCCGTCGCGGGCGCCGCGGCCACCGCGGCCAGCTTCGTGTGTGTACGACTGCTGATCCGCTCGCAGCGCCGGCTGCGCAGCGCCGAGGGCTCGTTCCGCAGCTCGCAGGCCGAGCACTCCCAGCAGTGGCAGCAGCATGTCGCGGGTCTGGAGCGGAAGTTCGCGGCCGAGCGCGCCACGCTGGAGAGCCGGCTGAACGAGCAGGCGTCCGCCTTCGAGGCCCAGCTCGGCGAGCAGGCGTCCGCCTACGAGTCCCGGCTCGGCGAGCAGACCGCCCAGTACGACGCCCAACTGGCCGAGCAGGCCCGGGCCTTCGAGGAACGGCTCACCGAACAGGTGAAGGCCGCCGAGGCACAGCTCGCCGAACAGGCCGAAGCCTGGCAGGAGCAGGTCACCCACCAGCGCAGCGCGATCTCCCGGCTCGCCGACCAGCAGCTGCCCGACGCGCTGAAGCGGCTGCGCGACGGCGACGCCATCGACGACCTGCTGCCGGCGACCGACCAGTGCGCCAAGGTCGACAAGGACCTCCAGGCCGACCTGCGCCGGATCCTGCGCACCTCCCTGATCAGCGTGGAGGAGGAGTTCAACCGCTCGACCTCCGCCGAACAGGCCGTGATCAGCATCGGCAACCGCATCCACGTCCTCACCAGCAAGCTGCGCGGCCGCCTGCACGAGATGCAGGGCGAACACGGCCGGCTGCCCGCCGTGGCCCGTGGACTCATGGAGCTCGACCAGGAACTCGGCCCCGCCGACTCGCTCGCCGCGAGCATCGGTGTGCTCGGCGGCTCGGACCGCCCGGGCCGGCAGTGGCAGGAGCCCCAGCGACTGCTCAGCGTGGTGCGCGGCGGCATCGGCCGGATCAAGGACTTCCACCGCGTGGAGGTCCGGCACCTGCCCGAACTCGGCGTCGACGGCGGTCTGGTGGACCACCTGACGCTGATCTTCTCCCACCTCCTGGACAACGCGGCACGCTACTCGCCTCCCACCGAGCCGGTCGTCGTGTCCGGCAAGGAGGTGCCCAACGGCGTCGGCATCGAGATCCAGGACTCCGGCAAGGGCCTGAGCGAGGAGAAGAAGCGCGAGGCCGAGCACTCCCTGGCCGGCACCGCGGCCGGACCCGGTCTCGGCGGCATCTCCGAGGACGCCAATATCGGCCTGCGGGTCGTCGGCATCCTCGCCCGCCGCTACGGCATCCGGGTCACCTTCGCGGACTCGCCCTGGCTCGGCACCTCGGTGGTCGTCGTGGTCCCGCACAAGTACTTCAGCCCGCTGCCCGCGGCCTCCGCCGCCCCGGCCCCCGCGACGGCCGCCCCCGCCGCCGCGTCCCCGGTGCAGGCGCACGGCCCGGTCGCCGTCGAAACCGTCACCCAGCCGGAGTCCGGCGAGATCCAGGACACCACCCCGGGCGGACTGCCCCGGCGGCGCAGCCGGCGCCGCGAGGAGGAGCAGCCGCAGGAGCGCACCGCCCGCACCCAGGGCGCCGCGTTCCCCGCGGTCCCGCCCGAGGAGTCCTTCGCGGGCCTGGCCGCCTTCGCCACCGCGGGCCGCGCGCCCGCGGCCGACGAAGCGGTCCACAACGAGGCCGAGTTGACCGGAGACGAAGACGACGTGGCACTCGTGACCCCGGACGGCGCCGACGGCGCCGCCGACGGACGCGGGTCCGCCGAGCACCGCACTGAAGAGAGCGACTAGTCCACATGACGCAACAGGGAACCGACGTGAGCTGGGCGCTCCGTGATCTGGTGGAGAGCATCCCGGAGATCCGCTTCGCCCTCGTGGCCTCCAGCGACGGCAAGGCGATCACCTCCTTCGGCGCCGAGGACCCCGACGACGTGGACCGCTTCGCGGCCGTGGTGGCCGGGCTGCAGGCGCTCGCCCAGCCGGTCGCCGAGCAGTTCCCCAAGTACGCGGGGCAACTGCGGCTGGCGATGATCGAGGTCGACGGCGGTCACCTCTTCGTCGTACGGGCCGGTGTGGAGACGTATCTCGGGGTCCTCGCCCGCGAAGGACTCGACCAGGGGCTGCTCGGGCATCAGATGAGGGACCTCTCCCGGCGGATGGGCGAGCTGCTCGGCACCTCTCCGCGCCTGGAGGAGCACTCTGGATGAGTGCTCCCCGCCGGCCCACGGACCCGTCCGGTCTAGAGCGTTATTACGTCCTCACCGGGGGACGCAGCGGACCGGGCGGGGCGGCGTCGAGTCTCGACGTGGCCACCCTCGTCGTCTCTCGCACCGCCCCCGTCCCGGGGATGCAGCACGAGTACGAGGAGATAGTCCGGCGCTGCCGTGATCCGCTGTCGGTGGCCGAACTCACCGCCCATCTCGGATTGCCCTTCAACATTCTCGCGGTGCTGTTGGCGGATCTGCTGGACGCAGGCCGTATTGAAGCCCGTGATCCCATTCCGGCGCACCACGCCGGACGCGGGCCTGACCTCGCGCTCCTTCAGGAGGTACTCAGTGGACTTGAAAGGCTTTGACCATCCCGGCGACCCCGGTGCCGGGGGGACCCGCTCGGTCAAGGTGATGATCGCCGGGGGGTTCGGCACCGGGAAGACCACCATGGTCCGCTCCGTCAGCGACATCAAGCCGCTCACCACCGAGGAGACCCTCACCCAGGCGACCGTCGGCGTCGACAACCTCATCGGCGTCGCGGACAAGGCGGAGACCACGGTCAGCCTCGACTTCGGCAAGATCAGCCTCAACGAGAGCCTGATGCTGTACCTGTTCGGCACGCCCGGGCAGGAACGGTTCTGGTTCCTGTGGAACGGCCTGTTCAAGGGCGCGCTCGGGGCCGTGGTCCTGGTGGACACCCGGCGGCTGGCCTCCAGCTTCCGGGCGATCGAGGAGATGGAGCGGCAGAACGTGCCGTTCGTCATCGCCCTGAACGTCTTCCCGGACTGCAAGGAGCACCCCATCGAGGAGATCCGGGACGCCCTGGACATCTCCCCGCACACCCCGATCGTGGCCTGCGACGCCCGGGACCGGGCCTCCAGCCGTGACGTACTGATCACCCTGATACGTCATCTGAAGGAACGCTCCGCCGTCGCACTGGAGCCCCGATGAACGACCAGAACCACGACAGTCCCGACGTCCCCCGCGGCTGCCCGGTCGCGCACGGTTCGGCCGAACTGACCCGGCTGTACGGGGCGGAGGCGGCGACCGACCCGCTGGGCATCTACGAGCGGCTGCGCAAGGAGCACGGCTCCGTCGCCCCGGTGCTGCTGGAGGGCGACATCGGTGCCTGGCTGGTGCTGGGCTACCGGGACAGCCGGCGGGTCCTCGACAACCCCCGCCAGTTCGCCCGCGACGCGCGGATCTGGCGGGACTGGCGGGAGGGCCGGATCGCGGAGAACCATCCGCTGGTCCCGATGGTCGCCTGGCGCCCCGACTGCGTGTCCCAGGACGGGGAGGCCCACCGCCGCCTGCGCGGTGCCGTCAACGACGGACTGCAGGCCGCCGTGGGCCGCGGGATCAGGCGGCACGCCACACACTTCGCCAACAAGCAGATCGACGCCTTCGCGCAGGACGGCCACGCCGATCTGGTGGCGGACTACGCCGGCTACCTGCCGATGCTGATCCTCACCCGCATCCTCGGCCTCTCCGAGGGCGAGGGGCGCCGGCTGGTCGAGTCCAGCGCCATGGTGTTCCAGGGCGGCGAGGAGGCGATCCTGCACGACGGCATCATCAGGGAGATCCTCGGCGACCTCGTCGAGCGCAAGCGGGCCGAGCCCGGCTCCGACTTCACCACCGGCCTGCTGGAGCACCCCGCGGCCCTCGACCACGACGAGGTCGTCAGCCATCTGCGCCTGGTGCTGGTGGCCGGGCACAGCACGACCAGCAACCTGCTGTCCCGGGTGCTGCAGCTGATCCTCACGGACGCCTCCCGGCTCTCCGGCCTGACCAGCGGCCAGCTGACCGTCTCCGCGCTGGTGGAGGAGGTCATGTGGAACTCCCCGCCGCTGTCCGTGCTGCCCGGCCGCTTCGCCGTCAGCGACGTCGAACTGGGCGGCCACCGCATCACCGAGGGCGACCTGCTCCTCCTCGGCCTCGCACCGGGCAACCTCGACCCCGAGGTCCGGCCCGACCCGGACGTCTCGGTCCAGGGCAACGGGTCGCACCTGGCGTTCAGCGCGGGTCCGCACGAGTGCCCGGGGCAGAGCATCGGGCTCTCCATCATCGAGATCGCGGTGGACGTGCTGCTGCACCGGCTGCCGGGGCTGCGGCTCGCCGTGCCGCCGGAGGAGCTCACCGAGACCGCGTCCACCTGGATGTCCCTGCTCGACAGCCTGCCGGTCGAGTTCCCGGTATAGGCCCGCCGGGCCCGCGGGTACGGGCCCGGTCGCCACGCTGCCCGGTCGGTCACCCGGCCGGGCAGCGGCGTCTTCCCGACCCGGGACGAGGTGTCAGCCGTCGAGCCAGTCGCCCTGGACGCCCGAGGGACGGTATCCCGTGGCGTTCCAGAGGAAGTGCGGGTGGGCGCAGGCGAACATGTAGGCCAGCAGCGCGGTGTCCTCCCGCCCGGTCCCGGGGTCGTGCAGGGCGTGGAACCTCTCGGACCCGACCACGCCGGCGTCCTGCTGGATCTCCCGGGCGCGGTCCGGGGTCGCCGCGGCGCTCGACGCCTCCACGGCGGCGACGTAGGTGCGGCGCAGGATCTCCCAGGTGCTGTCGGTGTCGCCGTACCAGGGGCCGTGCAGCGCCTCGAAGGCGTGCAGTTCGGCATCGAAGAGGGCCCAGGTCCCGGGGTACTGGGCGCGGCAGCGCGCGGACAGCTCGGCGGTCCGGGGGCTCAGGGCCGGCACGGTGGGCCGCGGGGAGACGGTGAGCGTGGTGCCGTGGGTCAGCAGACCGCTGCACGAGTCGGGCTGCAGGTCGCACAGCGGGCATCCGTCGGCCGGCGGGAGGCCCTGGGTGATGCCGTCGAACCACAGGGCGTGGCGGCCCGTGAGCCCCATCCAGACGATGGTGGTGGTCATCAGCCAGGTGTTCCACATCGGGCGGTGCGCCTCGGGCATGCAGCCGTACTTGACGATGGCTATCGCGCAGGCGGCGTAGAGGGCCTTGGTGTGGGTGGGCATCCCGGCGAGCCAGAAGTTGCTGATCTCGCCGGTGAGGGCGTCGGCCCGGACGTCGGCCATGTCGTCGATGACGCGGCACAGCAACAGGGAGGCGAGGTTCTCCTCCTGCCAGAGTTCGGTGTCGGGCGCGACGTGCCAGAACAGGCAGTCCAGCATCTGCAGGACCGAATAGGTGTTCTGGTCGAGCGGGTTGGTCTGGGGGAGCACCACGCTGCCCGCGCGGTGCTGTCGCAGCCAGTACTCGTCGACGGACCGTTTGTGGGCCGCGAAGAGTCCGGAGACCAGGGCCCGGGCGCTGTTGGTGCTGAAGTTCTCGGCCAGGCGGTCCTCGACGTGCTGGGTGAGGCGGGTGGTGTCGATGGTGTCGATGACGCGTTTGTACTCGTGGAAGACGAGGATGTCGTCCTCGAAGCGGTGGCGGTGGCCCAGGTCCTGTTCCAGGTCGTTCATCTGCCGCGTCCAGGACCAGCCACCGGTCAGGACACTGTCGAGTTCCCGGCGGTAGGGCCAGTTCTTGACGGCGAGGGGGCGACCGGCGCTCTGCCGCCAGTGGTAGTCGGCCGGCGTGCGGGCCGGGGGTGTGGGCAGCCGGCGGCACAGGAGGCAGGCGCAGGCGGTGGTCTGCTCCTCCTCGGGCGGCGGGGTGAGCGCGCGGGTCCGCCAGGCCCCTTCCAGCATCAGGCAGGTCAGCCGGCAGAGTTCGGCGTCGGTGCCGACCTGGGGGAAGGCCGCTTCGATCAGGCGCAGGCCGGCGTCGAGGTGCCGCAGCCTGGCGTGGCCCTCCTCGTCGGGCGGGAGGAAGGCGCGCTGCGCCAGGTGGAGGGCCCCGTCCACCCGCAGGGTGGTGCCGGGGTGCGGGGAGCCGAGTGCTTCCAGCCGCCGCCGGGCGGCGTTCTGGCACCTCCGGTACTGCTCCGTGCTCCCGTTGACGCGTCGCGCCAAGAGGCCGGCCAGGATCTCCCCTGCCTGAGCGGGCTGGATCCCGGTGCTCGGCCGCGCCGGTACCGAGTTGTCGGCGGACGTCTCGGGAACTGCACCTGCACCCTGGGAATGCACACCTGTCTCCTTCGAACTGTGGTCATGGCAACGGGATCGGCCGACCGTGGTCGTCGGCCGGTCGATTCCGGGAAGCGAACGGGCGCGCGGGGCGCGCCGGATGCACGGGCCGCGGCGTGGCAGGCCGGGGAAGTGGAGCGGGCCGCCCGGCCGTTCGTGGCCGCACCGCCTCGTGCCGGCCGGTCGCCGGACGCGGTGAACCGCCCGTACGCGGCGGACGCGGGCTCGACACCGCCGGCCGTCCACGAACGGCCGGTTCTCGTCGCGGCGCTGGCGCTACCGGACGGGCACCCGCGTCGCCGTCTCAGACCAGGCGTGCGGACGCGTCAGGACGGCCGCCCGCGGCAGCTCCTCCGACGTGCTGCGCGTGTTCTCCGGCCGCTCGCTGACGGGGGTGTCGAAGGGCAGGTCGAAGGTGACGTCCTGGGGCATGTGTTTCCTTCCGGGCGACAGAGCCGCAGAGTCCCCCCGTCCCTGCGGACGGGTGGCCTGTCGGCCACCCGTGCACTCGAACTGGCCTTCGTGGCTCGAAAGTTGAGCCGTGAAGCGCTACGAGGCTGCCCAGAGCGTAAATGATCTACGCGCGGCCCGGCCGTGATGTGTGTTACTGCTCACGTCTCCTGAGCCGAGTACACTCGCGCGCCCCCGGCGTATGTGCGCGCGACGCGCGCGACGCGTCCGCGATGCCCTCCCGCGTGCGCGCGGATCGCGGTCCAGGAGCCGTCCTGGAGATGTGCCAGGTGGCGCCGCGTGTCGCGTACCGCGGGTCGCCCGGCGCGGGGGAGTGGCAGATGCACCGGCCGGTTCCTGCGGCCGCGTCCTGTCTCAACTCGGGTCGGCCGTACGCCACATCGTGGCCGGGGCCGACTGAAAGCGGTCATCGGGGACAGACGCACGGGGAGACCTTCCAGGGAGGAAGCATGGCACTGGTGACCGCGGCCGTCGTGGTGCTCGACTGCGCCGAACCCGAGAAACTCGCCCATTTCTACCGGCAGTTGCTGGAGGGCGAAGAGAGCGACGCGAACGCCAACCTCGTCGAGATCCGCGCCGCCGACGGTGTCCGGATCGCCTTCCGGCGTGACGTCAACGCCACCCCGCCCAGCTGGCCCCGCCCCGAGAACTCCCTCCAGGCCCATCTCGTGCTCCTGGTCGAGGACCTCGACGAGGCGGAGCGCCGGGTGGTCGGCCTCGGCGGACGGCCGATCGAGACGAAGGACCCGGCCGGGCCGTACGAGGAACGGGGCTACGCCGACCCGGCCGGACACTCCTTCACCTTGCGCCTGGTACCCACCGCGGCCCCCAAGCAGGGCTGAACCCGCTCGTCACGGCCACCTCTGCCGGGCGCCGGCGTCCGCGGCGTTCTCAGGGGCGCCCGGACGCCGGGATCTCCTCGCCCGCCGGTACCGGGCCGGGCGGTGTCCCGTCCCCGAACGGCCGGCCGCCGAGCTCCTCACGGTGATGGGGCGTCAGCCACCCCGCGGTGTCCGGGCCGAGGGGCACGATCCCGGTCGGGTTGATCCCGGTGTGGACCTGGTAGTAGTGCCGTTTGATGTGGTCGAAGTCGACGGTGTCACCGAATCCCGGTGTCTGGTAGAGGTCCCTGACGTACCCCCACAGCACCGGCTGCTCCGCCAGCTTCCAGCGGTTGCACTTGAAGTGGCCGTGGTAGACGGCGTCGAACCGCACCAGTGTGGTGAACAGCCGGATGTCGGCCTCCGTGATGGTGTCCCCGACCAGGTAGCGCTGCCCGGCCAGCCGCCCGGCGAGCGCTTCGAGCCGCCGGAACACCCCGGTGCAGGCCTGCTCGTACTCCTCCTGGGTGTGCGCGAACCCGGCACGGTAGACGCCGTTGTTGAGGTCCTCGTACACCTCCGCCATCACCGTGTCGATCTCGTCCCGGTGCCGCTGCGGGTAGAGGTCGGGCGCCCCGGGCCGGTGCAGCGCCGTCCACTCGGTGGCCAGGTCCAGGGTCAGCTGCTGGTAGTCGTTGGTGACCAGCCGTCCGCTCGGCACGTCGACCACGGCCGGCACGCTCACCCCGCCCGGGTATCCGGTCTCACGGCGGTCGTAGGCCTCGCTGAGGTAGCGGATGCCGAGCACCGGGTCACGGCCGTCCGGGTCGAGGGTGAAGCGCCAGCTGCGGTCGTCCTGGATCGGGTCGGCGACCGCGAGCGACAGGGCGTCCTCCAGGCCGAGCAGCCGCCGCGCGACCAGTGCCCGGCTCGCCCACGGGCAGGCACGGCTCACCACCAGCCGGTAGCGTCCGGCCGCCACCGGCCAGCCGTCCCGCCCGTCCGCGGTGATCCGGTCCGAGAAGTGGCTGCGGGACCGGGAGAACGCCTTGTGCCCGAGTGCGCTGTTGCCGTCGTCGCTCATGTCTCCTCCTTGCCCCCGATGCTGCCCGATTCACCCCGCCCGCACGGTGTGATCAGCGCATGCCGGGGCAGTCGGCGGTCGTGAGTGGGACTTCATCGAAAGAAGAATCGAAACCAGATCCGAACCAGTCGACCTCCGACAGCAGGACCCGTCTGACGGTGTTCGTGGCACTCGCGGCCAACCTGCTGATCGCCGCCGCCAAGGCCGTCGGCGGAGTCGTCGCCGGGTCGCCCGCACTGCTCTCCGAGGCCGCGCACTCGGTCGCCGACAGCTTCAACGAGGTGTTCCTGCTGGCCGCCCTGCGCCGCAGCCGCCGCCCCCCGGACGCCCGGCACCCCTTCGGCTACGGCAAGGAGCGGTTCTTCTGGTCCCTGCTCGCGGCCGTCGGCATCTTCGTGATGGGCGGCTGCTTCTCCGTCTTCCAGGGCGTCGAGGCGCTGCGCGACGGCGCGGACGAGACACTGAGCGGCTATGTGGCGGGCCTCATCGTGCTCGGCGTGGCCCTGCTCGCGGAGGGCGCGTCCCTGGCGAGGGCGGTGCTCCAGGCCCGCCGGGAGGACCGCGGACTGCGCGACCCGGCGCTGCGCACGGTGGTCGCCGAGGACGGCACCGCGGTGGTCGGCGTCCTCCTCGCGATCGCCGGCATGGCCCTGCACATGGTCACCGGACAGGTCGTCTGGGAGGCGTCGGCCTCGCTGGCCATCGGCGTCCTGCTGGTGTACGTGGCCTACCGGCTCGGCGCCGAGGCCCGCACCCAGCTGATCGGGGAGGCCGCGGACCCGGAGCTGAGCGAGAGGATCCGGGAACGACTGGCCGAGGAGCCGGAGATCGACACCGTGGAAGCCCTGTTCACCATGAAACTGGGGCTGGACTCGACACTCGTCGCGGCCCGGGTCGACCTGGTGCCGGGGCTGGACAGCGAACGGGTGGAGGAGGTCCTGGTGCGCATCAAGGGGTCCCTCGCGGGGACCTTCGCCGAGACCGACCACATCTTCCTGGACGTCACCGACCGCTCCGCGCAGGAGGCACGGGAAAGCCCCGCCGCGACGGGGGAACGCGGCGGGGCCTGACATTCGGCTGCCCGGGCCCGAAACGGTTCATGCCTCCCGGAAACAGATTTTTCTAAATTCCGACGGTCCCCGGCCTGAAAGGATTCCCGGAACCGTCGGCTCCCCCTCCCGGCCCCGCCGGCCGCTACCGAGGCTCCAGGACGAAGACCGGGATCTCCCGGTCCGTCTTCTTCTGGTAGTCCGCGTACGGCGGGTACGCGGCGACGGCGCGCTCCCACCACTCGGCCTTCTCCGCGCCGGTGACCTCACGGGCGGTCATGTCCTGCTTGACCGTCCCGTCCTGGAGCTCGACATGCGGCTGGGACTTCACGTTGAAATACCAGACAGGGTGCTTGGGAGCGCCGCCCTGCGAGGCGACCACCGCGTACTTCCCGTCGTGCTCCACCCGCATCAGCGGGGTCTTGCGGATCTTGCCGCTCTTCGCACCCAGGGTGGTCAGCAGGATGACGGGCAGCCCGGTGTCCATCAGGGTGTTGCCCTGCGTCCCGCCCGAGCTCTCGTACAACTCGACCTGCTCCCGCACCCACGCGGCCGGGCTGGGCTCGTACTCGCCCTCCAGAGGCATGACGTCCGTCCCCTCGTCTCTTCCGTCACTGACAGCATGATTCAACACCGGGAGTGCCCCGGTTTCATCCGCACGACACCGGCCCCGGGCGTGGCCGGCCTCAGCCGGACGCGAGTGCCACCCGCGCGGCGAGGCCCAGCATCACGCAGCTCGACAGGAGCGCCGTGACCAGCCGCCCCCGGTGCCCGGTCAGCGCCCGGCCGAGCAGCGCGCCGCCGCCCGCCAGCAGCAGTTGCCAGCTCGCGGACGCGGCGAAGGCCGCGAGCACGAACACGGCCTGGTCCGGCGCCGGTACGGCGGCGGCCGAACGGGTGCCGACCACCAGGGCCGCGAAGTAGATCACCGTGGTGGGGTTGAGCAGAGTGATCCCGAGGAGGCCGAGAAACGCCCGTCCGGGGCCGGGTACCGGCCGCTCGGTCCGGGTCGCCAGGTGCCGCCTTCGGTACTGGCTCACCGCGAGGGCCGCCCCGCGCGCCGCGAGGACCACCAGGACCAGCGCCGAGAGCAGGCGCAGCGGCGTCAGCACCGGCAGCAGCGCGGCCGCGAGCGCCGCACCGCCGACCGTGGCGAGCAGCGCGTACAGGCCGTCCGCGCCGGCGACGCCGAGCGCGGCGCAGACGCCGGTCCGCAGGGACGTGCGGGCCGTGAGGGACACTAGGTATGTGCCGACCGCGCCGACCGGGACGGCGATCCCGTACCCGGCGAGCAGGCCGGCGACGAGCGCGGCCGTCACGGGCGTGCGGGCTCGGGCCTCCAGGGGCGCTCCTGCTGCTGCCGGCCCGGCACCGTACGGACGGTGGCGGTCAGCGGCACACGGGCGTCAGGAGTGGTCATGCGCAGATCCTGTGGTCCTCGCCGTCGTACCGGCAAGCGAATTTCGGCGCGGAACCGACCGCCGACCGTACGTGGTTCGGCCAGATCGGCCGATTCGCCGATCTGGCCGAACTTGCGGTCGTCCCATAGGTGCCTGAAGCATCTAATGAAGATCGGCACGACGTACGACTCTCGTCTGCGAGGTCTTCCATGAACGAACTGACGGATCTGAGGGCGGCCACGCCCCCCGCGCCGGCCGCAGCCGTGGCCTGGCCGCAGGACCGCACGTGCCCCTACCACCCGCCGTCCGCCTACGACCCCCTGCGCGAGGAGCGGCCGCTGTCCCGCGCGACCCTGTTCGACGGCCGCCCCGTCTGGGTGGTCACCGGACACGCCACAGCCCGCGCGCTGCTCTCTGACGCCCGGCTCTCCAGCGACCGCCGACGGCCCGAGTTCCCCATGCCCACGGAACGGGCTGCCGGGATCCGTGACCGCAGGATCGCCCTGCTGGGCACGGACGACCCCGAACACCAGACCAAGCGCCGGATGATGATCCCGGCCTTCACCGTCAAGCGCGCCACCCGGATGCGCCCGTCCATCCAGCGGATCGTCGACGGACTGCTCGACGCGATGATCGCCGCGGGGCCGCCCGCCGACCTGGTGAGCTCCTTCGCCCTGCCCGTGCCGTCCATGGTCATCTGCGACCTGCTCGGCGTGCCGTACGCCGACCACGAGTTCTTCGAGGCGCAGTCCCGGAGGCTGCTGCGCGGCCCGACGGCCGAGGACTCGATGGCGGCCCGCACCGAGCTGGAGGACTACCTGGGCACCCTGGTCGACAGCAGGGAAAAGGACACCGTCCCCGGCGACGGCGTCCTCGACGAACTCGTCCACGAGCGGCTCGCCAGTGGCGAGCTGGAGCGGGCCGAGCTCCTGTCGCTGGCCATGATCCTGCTGGTCGCCGGGCACGAGACCACCGCCAACATGATCTCGCTCGGTACCTTCACCCTGCTCCGGAACCCCGAGCGGCTGGCCGAACTGCGCGCCGACCCCACGCTGATGCCCGCCGCCGTCGAGGAACTGATGCGGGTGCTGTCCATCACCGACGGCCTGCTCCGGGTCGCCCTGGAGGACATCCAGGTGGCCGGCGCCACCATCCGCGAGGGCGACGGCGTGCTCTTCGCGACCTCGGTCATCAACCGCGACGAGTCCGTCTACGACGACCCCGACACCCTCGACTGGCACCGCCCGGCCCGGCACCACGTGGGCTTCGGCTTCGGCATCCACCAGTGCCTGGGCCAGAACCTCGCCCGCGCCGAGCTGGAGATCGCGCTCACCTCCCTGTGGGAGCGGCTGCCGGACCTGCGGCTCGCCGCACCCCCGGAGACGATCCCCTTCAAACCCGGCGACACGATCCAGGGGATGCTGGAACTCCCCGTGACCTGGTAGGAGGCTCCTGCCATGCACATCGAGATCGACAGGGACGTCTGTATCGGCGCCGGGCAGTGCGCCCTGACGGCACCCAACGTGTTCACCCAGGACGACGACGGCTTCAGCGCCCTGCTGCCCGGCATGGCCGACGGCGGCGGCGATCCACTGGTCAAGGACGCGGCCCGCGCCTGCCCGGTCAACGCCATCACGGTCAAGGAGCCGACCGGCTAGGGCGTGTTGCGAAAGTCCCGCCTGCCGCGCGACGCCATGCACGCTCCCCCAGCCTTCGGCCGGGGGGACCCCCACTCGCCGCACCGGGCCCTGACCCAAGTACATCCAGTACGTGGATCAGGGCCCGGCACTCCCCCAGCCTTCGGCCGGGGGGACCCCCAGAGCACGCACCTGACGCCGCGCGGCCCGCCCTCCGGGCGGACGACGGGACTTTCGCAACACGCC